>JAZABE010000067.1:0-8201 GCA_036137535.1 Planctomycetota bacterium
TCAACATCGGAGAACACAGCAGCATTTGGTTCAATGCGGTCATTCGGGGTGATACCGAACAGATTACCATTGGAGAATCAACCAACATTCAGGACCACTGCCTGGTTCACGCGGATGCCGGTCAACCTTGCATCCTGGGTAACCGGGTTACACTGGGCCATTCCGCAATCGTTCACGGGGCCACCATAGAAGACGATGTGATGATTGGGATTCGAGCCACGGTGCTCAATGGCGCCAAAATCGGACAAGGCAGCCTGATTGCTGCCAACGCGTTGGTTCCCGAAAAAACGATAGTGCCCCCTCATTCTGTCGTGATGGGCGTCCCAGGAAAAATTGTCAGGCACACTTCCGACGGGGATCGAGAACGGATTCACAACGCGGCCCGACATTACGTTAAAGCGGCCATCGCCTACCAACAACAAATTCAACCGGACCCGAGCAAGATTCGGAAGGCTTAACAAACCCATCGGTTAACGCAAAATCAACTCAAAGCACTCTTTCTTGATGACCTCCAAGTCACCAAAGTGTTTTGCGAACAGCTTCATCCTTTCGTTTTCATCTAACTCGGACAGCGGCGGCATCGAATTGATCTCTTGCAAGTAGCCCACATATTCTTTGGGCTTCCGATGAATCAGGTAAAAACTGAGGGCCCAAGATTCTGCATAGGAATTGAGAAGCTGGTCAGCTTCCCGGAATCGATCATCCCTCTTGAGGATAGCATTGAAAAATTCGGTAGCATCTCCGCGAATCATTTGCTTGACCTGATCAAGCCGAACATGATTGATTTTCCCGATGCCGTGCCAACCTCGCTTGCTTTTAAGATCCGGCACCTCGAAAAACATGGCCAACCCTTCATTCAGCCAAAACGGGTAAGGGCCAAACCTCTTCTGCAAACCTGAATTGTAAGAAATCTGGTGAACTGCTTCGTGGACAATCGTCGCAACCATGGGTCCGGCAGCCGGTTGGCGTAAAATCTTTCCCAACTGAACGGTACTCGAAATTCGCTTTCCGCCCAACTGGGCAATTCCAGTGAGATCATACATCACAACTTGGTTGGACTGCATGTTGTAATAGGCGAGTGCATTTCCTTGGACGGATCCTAGTGTCGCCCGGGAATAGGCATCAAACTCCTGTTTGTTTTTAAAGATCACAATACAAAGGGGAACATCGGGCTTCTGAAGTTCAACACCCTTGTTCTTCCAAAAATTTTTGAAAGCGACAGTCAACCGCATGTAGACTCCCTTGACCCAGCCCGCGTATGCAGGCGACGTGTTATAGACAACCAAGTATCCGTTTGATTTTAAAACACGGAAATTCCCTGCCGACCCAGGCATTGACTGAATAACTCGCTTGCCCAAGGTGTTCACATCCATTGACTTGAATGGCACGGAATCAGATTTCCTGGACTTGATTTCATCCGGTTGAATCATCCAAATCCGTCCGTCAGTGGCCCGGAGCATGATTCCACCATCCTGAGCTTCCACCACCACTTCGCCCTCCAACATCAGCTGCACGCCACCACGCAGAACCAAAACTTTTTCCATCGCCGCCATATTGGAAATGCCAGTCGTGCCTGAAACAACAGCACCGACAACCGCGAGCAGCAGCAGAAAAACAAATCGTTGAGTTAAAAAAGGGTACACAGTTGAATTCCCAGATTGAAAAACGGTGTCAATTCACAATCTTCCTACGATTATAGCAATGCCGGCACAAACCACCGCAACAAAAGAGAGGTTCGCTGGGATTCTTGTTTCCCGATTTTGGATTTGCTGAGAGATTGCAGATTGAATTCCATCGCGACAGCGTTCCGTGATTCCAAAAATCGGCAAAAGGTTTTCATTTCTCCCCTGGATGCCCCGATCACTTCTTGCTTGTTTTTTTTCCGTAGTACGGGTAACCATCAAAAACCTCGCCCTTACCTATAATGCGTGGGTCGCCGGTGGCTCTCAGTTCGGCGATCAGCTTGTCGGCAAGTTCAGCCTTCTTTTCCGCGTAAACCGAATCGCTGGCAAGATTGTGAAGCTGATCCGGGTCGACGGACAGGTCGTAAAGTTCCTCGGCAGGTCGCCGGGCAAAGCACAAATCGTAATAAATCTTGAAGTCTGCGGCATCCCTGTTTTTGAGAATGTAGGTTTTAGTGGGACCGTCATCACAATCTGAATAGCTTCGTCCACGCGTGGAACCGCTCGGTACGCCGGCGGGCCAGCGATTTGGTTCGAAATTGCGAATGTAGATCCACCCGGCAGTCCGCAGCCCTCGGCAGGGATAACCGGCGATAGACGGGGACGTTTGGGCCGGAGTATGGCGTTCCATCCCGAAGATCACATGGCTCCGATCTTGCACCGCGGGCTGCGGAACCTTTTTGACCACGAGCGGGATCAGCGAGCGGCCCGTCATCTGCTTCGGCACCTCAAGACCAGCGGCCTGAAGAAAGGTTGGCGCGAGATCGGTCAATGAAACAAACTCACCGACCCGATGTCCTGAGTTACCAGGGATTTCTTGACCGATGCCCACGTTCTTGCCCCAGCGGATTGCCAGCGGAACCCGCACGCCCATATCGTAAAGGTTACTTTTGCACCGGGGAAACGGCATGCCGTGGTCCCCAGTCATGACGACGATCGTGTTCTCAAGTTCACCGGATTCCTCTAACAAGGAGATCGCGTTGGCAACATCGTTGTCGAATCGCTGCACCTCGAAATAGTAATCGGCAATGTCGCTACGGACCGTTTCATGGTCAGGCCAGAATTTGGGCACGGGAATCTTGCTCAAGTCCATACCGCTCGCCTTACCCGATCCAAGCTTGTACGCGCGGTGAGGATCCGAAGAACCCAACCAGAAACAAAACGGCACGCCTTTAGGCCGAAGCTTGATGAATTCAGCGAAGCCCTTGCTGTAATTCTTGCCCACAGGATGCGGACCGTCCGGGAGGGGTCCTGGGCCATACGATTTTCGCCAGCGCCCAATGTGGTAGCCAGCTTTTTCCAAGAGCAGCGGATAAAAGGGATGTTTTGCCGAAATTTTACTATGCAGGTTCGCGCCAGGACCCAACCGCCAATGGAACTGACCGGTAAGAATCGAGTTGCGGCAAGGTGTGCACGAAGGACTGGACACGTACGCGTGGTCAAACACCACACCTTCACGTGCGATCCGGTCGAAAGCGGGTGTTTTGACGACCGGGTCGCCGTAGGCACCGGCGTGAGGGCAACCCCAGTCGTCAGCGATACAAAAGAGAATGTTGGGCTTCGCGACTTGGGGCGATTCGGCTGACCCGACCAAGGGAAGCAATCCAATAAACAAGGCAACAGTGATTCGTGTATTCATGTTTTTTTAATGCGGTTTTGGCGTTTCCTGAAAATCAGTTTTCTCGACGGGGTCAATTAACTTCCGAGAACCCGGTCAAAGTCCTCTTGAAAAAGATCGATCTTCGTGATCGCTGCAGACACCGGTTGCCCAGGGTTCCGCTCCAGCCAGTGAACCGAAGCCGAGTGCAGACTAGCCAGCATCGCCCCCTCGCTACTAAGTTGTTATAGCCACCTGTGCCCGGCAATCCAACCACAACACCCCGAGTGACAGACACATCCAAATGTCATTTCGAACTCCAATAGCCTCACTGAGTCCGGAAAAATATCCCAAGACCACAGGAACCGTTTGGGTTTACACGATGGATCCCACCAAGGCCACTTACCTTAACTGCGAAACTTCATCCAAAATTCACCCAAAGCAATTTTGCCTTTTTCTCTGTGGCGATTAGACTAAGCCGATCTGAAACTGTCCACCGATTAGACGCTCCCGGGTAAAACCCTCTCGAAAACCATGGATCATTCCTCGCCAAAAGAATTCGGCCGACGTCAGTTCCTCTGCGATACGTTTTCAGTCGTCTCATCGTTCGCCATCGGCGGCGCCTTTGCCAGTCTCAGCGGCAGAATTGCGGCCGGCGACCCTGTCAAAGCTGGCCGAAATCTAAGACCCATCTGTGATGAATCGACAGGGCTCCCCTTGCTTCGTTTACCGGAAGGATTCCGTTATCAATCGTACGGATGGACGCATGACCCGATGATAGATGGAGTCAAAACTCCACCCGCTCACGACGGAATGGCTGTGGTTTCAGAAACCGATGGAATAGTGTCAATCGTTCGGAATCACGAAGTCAATGGGTTTGGACCTCCGATTTCCCTTGACGGCATTCCCTACGATGCCAAGGGAAAGGCTGGTTGCACCAGCTTAAAATTTGATACCCGAAGAGGAGAATGGATTGATTCATGGTGCAGTCTATCGGGGACCGTACTAAATTGTGCCGGCGGAGTGACGCCCTGGAATAGCTGGCTATCGTGCGAAGAAACGGTAATGGGAAATCGATCGATTGACGGCGAGAGCGTTCATGAATTCACCCAAACCCATGGCTGGGTTTTTGATGTTTCCCCTGCAGGAAACAAAAAACCGGTTCCTTTGAAAGACATGGGCCGTTTTTCACACGAAGCGATCGCGATTGATCGGGACACTGGCTACGCCTACGAAACTGAAGACCAGGAACAGCGTTCCGGTTTTTATCGTTTCATCCCCCACGAAAAAGACCACCTGTCGGCCGGTGGAAAACTTCAAATGCTAAAGGTACCCGGTCACAAGATCCTGACAGGGCACGTCAAAGATGGAACCCGGTTTGAGGTCGAATGGGTCGATATTGCAAACCCCCACTTGGGACATTCCCCAAACACGACCGACAATTCTGGAGTCTTTTATCAGGGACATCGACAGGGTGGTACTGCGTTTGCAAGGCTGGAGGGGTGTTGGTCCGGGAACGGTTTAATCTATTTTGATGCGACCAATGGCGGATTGGCAGAAGCAGGACAAATTTGGACGTTCGATCCCAAGAACCAAATCCTGGAATTACTGTTCGAAAGTCCCTCTCGGACGACTTTGAATATGCCAGATAACCTTTGCGTCAGTCCCAGAGGTGGGCTCTTGATTTGTGAGGATCATGACTATGGAGAATTTTCCGAACATCGTATTCATGGATTAAACCAAGAAGGTAAATTGTCACTCTTCGCGATCAACAACATCCAACTCAAAGGGGAAAAAAATGGTTTTACAGGGGATTTCCGGGGAAAAGAATGGTGCGGTGCTTCTTTTAGCCCCGATGGGAAATGGCTTTTTGTAAATATCCAAGTGCCAGGGATCACCTTTGCCATTACGGGTCCATGGGAAAACACTTTCCTTTAGCATTAGAAGCCTCAGGAATGTCGGACACCTGGAAAAAGCTCAACGGTTTCGCATATTTCCCGGGAAATATTTAGAAAAGGCGTCTCGATGACCTTTCTTGTCACCATCCAGCCCGATCATGATGCCAGAAAGCCTTCCCAAGCTCAGGTAGCAAATGACCGTTCAACAAAAAAACCGCGTCAAAATTGAGGTTCAAAAAGCAATCCAGGACCCAGAATCGGTTTCGCTCCATTTCATATACATTACGGAAAACAAGGTCTCGATACGGGCCGTCAGCCCTTATCGCTGGGAAGGTAGCAATGCCTTTGTCGGGTTGTGCCTCTCCACGCAAAACCATCGCAGTTTCCGAGTGGATCGAATTCATAAAATCGCACTCGTTGATTCAGCCGACTTGCTGATGCCGTTTCAAATCACTGAAGTCAAACTCGAAAGTTTCAAAGGATCGGCAGATCAAGCGAATTGAGATCGCTATTTCGTTGAATGCCGGGTTGGCTTAGATTGTGCTTTTGCAGATCCAAGCCGATGTAAATTCCGGAGGTCGGAATGTTTGACAGACTGAGACGATGGCTTAGTAGCTTTCGCTGGAAGCTCATCACTTCCACCGAAAAATACCCAAATACAGATCTTCATGCCTGTTTTGCAAACCTGAAAAAACGGGGATTCGAGCCAAAAAACGTACTGGACATTGGAGCCAACCAAGGGCGTTGGAGTGAATCCTGCCGGAAAGTATTCCCTGATTCCGATTTCACCCTCATTGAACCGCAACTTGAAATGAAGCGTCCCTTGAACGCATTTTGCGCCAGGAGCCGCAATGCCAGGTGGTTACAACTCGGCATTTCCAACGAAACGACCCAGTTACCGTTTATTGTCTATGAAGATCAGGTCTCTAGCACATTCGATTTTGACGCCAC
Source organism: Planctomycetota bacterium (assembly GCA_036137535.1). Classification (GTDB taxonomy): domain Bacteria; phylum Planctomycetota; class Planctomycetia; order Pirellulales; family Pirellulaceae; genus JABAAE01. The sequence goes on from JAZABE010000067.1 coordinate 6,129, forward strand.
CCAAAAAATCCGTGAATGTGAGGTCAGAACAATCGAGGTCACCACTGTGAATGAACTTATCCAACAAGGGATTTGCGGTGTACCCGATCTTCTAAAAATCGACGCCGAAGGTTACGAAGCCAAAATCCTCGAAGCTGCTGATCTGGCACTCGGCAAAAGCGAGGTGGTTTTTCTCGAGGCACAACTTTTTAATGACCAAAGCGATTGCAGCCTGCTTAACCTGATGAAACGGATGGATGATTTTGGCTATGCAGCCTACGATTTCTCATGGTTTGGCCGAAGAATTCAAGATAAAGCGGTCGCACTGTGCGAAGTTGTGTTTGCACTCAAAAACGGGAAATTACGGGCAGACCAGGACATCAACTTTGCCTTAAACTATGCCAACGTCAGGAAAAAAGTTGGCTGAACAGGCAACCTAAAGCCACTGAAAGCACAACATCTTGTGTGCCAGACCCCGAAAGGTTGAAAATAAGGTGCGGGTGTGGTCAAATGATCGCAATCAGTTAGAGTCTGAAACTGCAAACAAAAGTGAGACACTCCAAAACTGGAATTTAAGCAAAGGATCGCTTGAATAAGGCTGAACGAGGATGTGAGGCCCTAATCCAAATAGACTCGACAGGGTCTGAAAGGGAGTGTTCAGATGACCAAACCGTTTATCGGAATTAATACGGACTTTCGCGGTCCGCAGGGTAAAACCCCGTCTTTTTCGTTTATTACCACAGGCTATTTTGATTGCATTCAGCGCGCGGGAGGGATTCCTGTCATGGTTCCCCCCTCTCTCGATGAGGACGATTTAAACAGCCTTCTCGATTGGCTTGATGGTTTCATGTTAATTGGTGGTGCAGACTTGGACCCCCGAAATGATGGATTCCAATTGCACCCTGCTGTCAAACCACTAGAACCGCGTCGAGAACGGTTTGATCGACTATTGGCAAGCCAGATTGTCCAACGCCGAATCCCTGCTTTCGGCATTGGCTTGGGAATGCAACTCCTTAATCTCGAAAGCGGCGGCAACCTATTCCTGCACATTCCGGAAGACGTTCCTAACGCGATTCCCCATCGGGACCCCTTGGACTTCAGTCATCGACACAGTCTCGAAATCACACCGGGCTCCCTGATTGAACGTGTTTATGGAGATGGCGAAATCCGGGTGAACAGTCGTCATCACATGGCAATTGATGAAGTCGCCCCGGTTTTCAGTGTTACCGCTCGTTGCCCAGATGGTGTCATCGAAGTCATTGAATCCACAGCACCCGATTGGTTTGCCATCGGTACCCAGTTCCACCCAGAATCTGAAGCTGCTTCAGCACTGGACATGCGAATATTTGAAGAATTCATCGAGGGTGTTCGAATGACCAAACCAGAGACGGCCAAGTTGGTTGCTTGAACAAACGGGTGATGCCTGATGTTACCGGATACTCGAGACCGGGATTGCAGCAATGGAATTCCAGAACCATCCAACAAAGCATCAACATGCCTCCTGAGATCCCAGTCGGGCAATGGAACGCAGTATTAATCATGACTGCGTCTCCTTGCTTCCGATTGATTTCCGCATAACTAGGTTTCCGAACAGGAAATTTTTCGCCTGCAAACTATTTGCCTGAAAAATGCGTGTTCCCTTTTGGCAACGTGATCAAGCTCATCCAACGAAGGCGATCGACCGACTGCAGTCGAATCGATCGTTTCGGCAAATCGTTGGTCTCAATGTGTTGGATGACTTTTCTTCGGTTGTCGCCTCATTGGTACAGGTCCGCGGAACCGGAAAACATGCTCGGTTCCAGGAACTGGATTCATTCAAGGTGATAATTGAAGACGCGGCTCGGCAGTTCCTAACGGAACTGAAGTCAAACCCAGAACCCAAAGAATCCGACATCCGGTTTGCCTCCACAGAACTGAATTTTTTCCAAACCGCCTGTTTTCGATCATTACTGGGGAAGGCGGGACTTAACAAAAATGAAATTATCGCTTTAAGTGTCGTCGATCCGGGCATCTTGGTTCGGGATATCGATGGCCAGCAGTCTTTCCGCTCGTTGACGGATTCCATCGAACTCGCCAACCAAACTTCGATCACCG
>JAZABE010000068.1:0-5249 GCA_036137535.1 Planctomycetota bacterium
GTGACGAGCATATTCGCGAACCAGATACGAACCAGGAGTCCAAACCGGCATATAAATTTCGACAAACTCGCTACCGGTTGCCTCAAATTCAGCAGTCACCAGGACGTGATGCGTCGAAGCCTGAGAAAAATCTAGCGTGTAACGAACCTCAGAGGCATCCAACTTTGACAGGGATACCAAACCTGAAACCAACAAACAAATCTTGAATACTCTTGCGTTCATAAACAGCTTCTCAGTGGCTAAAGTCCCGGCAGGCAACATGAGCCGTTGGCCGAATAAACCAAGGTTAGTCAACGACGCCGTCCATTCCTAGCCATGATCTGGTCCGTCAATCACACCAGGTTCGAGAACCCTGAAATGCCAATTGGCTCTCGGCAATTAAAGGGCTCCCCGTATTGCACGCCGATAGTTTGGCCCCAATAAGCGGCTTGGGTCTCCAAGCGCCCAAGGAATTCGTTTTGAGCAGGGGGTTCACTACCAAATTGGCTTTGGTAGGCCGCTACAGACTGTAATTTTTTTTGCCAATAATGGCTGATGTCCAGTACAAATGCCGGCTGGGCGGCCATTTTCAAATGAACAGAATAGTAGTGATAGATCCGCTCAGGGTGAAAAGGCTCGCCTGACATCTTGGATTTTGTCAGTTTTGACCAAAACCGGGAAGCATCGACCAGCTGCGTGGCGGCAAGATGATCCGGGTGGGCATCTTCCCAGTACGGTGCAAAAATCCACCTCGGACGGGTGGCGCGGAACACCTCCGCAAGAATCCGTCGATTCTCAAGTGTCGGTTCAAGACTCCGGTTAGGCAGGCCAAGATTGTCTCGCCATTGCAGGCCAAGTATCTCAGTTGCGAATTCCGTTTCCTTTTTTCGGATTTCCTCGGAACCGCGGGGAGTTGGCTCCCCGTTGGTTAAATCGAGAACTCCAACCCGAAGTCCGTCCGATATCATCTTCAAAATCGCTCCGCCCATCCCCAGTTCGGCATCATCCGGGTGCGGCGCCACAACAATCACGTCTAAATCGTCCATGTCGATCCCAATAAATTGACCTGTACTTGAGTGCCTACCTTTGTAATGATTTTGCTCCCCTGTGGAAGGAACGCAATGAAAAAATACTGCATTATAATCTGGTCCTCGTTTTTATTGTCGCTCTGCGGGTGCAAAACTTTCAAGACGACAGACTCACCCGGGGCACAATTACCAGTCCCGCAGGCGGAAGGCACCACCTACAAGCGGAGTCTTGGGATTGGAACCGGAATTGACCCCCAGGCCAAAGCAATTGAAGGCAACTTGGGCTACAAGCAAGCCGGATCCTAACCCTCCTGCCGCAGTGCTACCGAGGAGGCAGGAGAGCATGGGAAGGAAACGCCGTCTGCCGTGGCCCGCGACTCAATCTCACCGCTTCCCTGTTCGATTTTGAAATCCGGGGACCCAGCTGACGGTCTGCCCGAGTTCTCCGGGCTGTGCTCGAATCAACCTCTTCAACAGCTTGCTCGTCAGACTGCCCCAACAACCCTTGGGCACCTTTCATTTTCACCCAGGCCCTTTGCAACTCAATTGCGTTATGAATCAACGCGGAACGGGCTTTCAAAATATCCGATTTAACGGACAAAACTTCTTCAACCTTAACCGGCCCTACCTGGCGTTTAGCTTCCAGGCGAAGCTCACTTTTACGCAAGCTTTCTAACCTCTCCCGGTCTAGCTGTATTTGCTGCAACTGCTTGTGAGCTGAATAATAATGTTCTGCCACAGTGGCTCGAGCTACATCTGCCTGCGCCGCATGAAAAATGGCAAGTTGCTTCCTGAGTTTCTGCATCTCGATCGTGTGATCCGCAAAAACACCGCCAAAGATTCGCTTTTCTGCAACCCAACCGGCCACTGGATTCACGGAACGCACTGAACGGCGCATCAGCTGAAGCAACTGTTGATCCCGTTGCCTGGCAATTTTTTGCAGGGCAACCAGGTCTGATCGATTTTCCAATGCCAACTGCACTTCCGTAGGCAACAAGTTGTGCGGAAGTGGTTTTCTTTGAATTTGGCAGGCAGTCCAAATGGGATGGCTGTTCGCCTCCAGCCCCAGCAATGCCCTCAGTAACTCATTCAATTTCTCAAAGTTGTATAGCAACTCGTGTTGCTCCGAAACGATATCTATTTTCCGCCGCACCAAAATCTCCGGGTCCACTTCTCGCAGCAGACCTTCCTGTTTTAATTTTTCAAGGACTTGTTGCAAGCTTTCAATCTCGTCGACCGTTTCATTCGCCACTTGGTATTGAAGGTAAACTTCAACAAGTCCCCAATAAGCCAAGAGGGCTTGCTCCGCCGCAATATTCCGTTGATACCTTGAATTCGCAGCCACGATTTCATTGACCCGGTCCCGGGTACAGGGATCGACGCTGATGCAGGGATGACATGGTGCTTCAACCCCTCGCTCTTCGTTCAGAATCCTTGCAAGCGGCGAGTTTTGTGCTGCCAACATTTCACAATCCCGGGGGCTTAATGGATACACTTTCTGAAATCCAACGGGAAGACACCCCCTCTCTCTCTAACCAAAAAAAGTATTGTAAATTTGCGGAAGATCCGCGGAATCGACAGACTCTAGCCTGACTTTTTTCCGAACCTCCATCGAATCCAACAACGGTGCACAGCCCCCCCCCGGCAAACGACAACCCATTGCTGACCAGAGCGTCAACAGCAACAACCCCAAAGACGCAACCGGCGCGCACCGGCAGCTCCTGTTAGGAGTGTCTGCCTTTCCGATCCCTGAAATTGAATGTCTTTGAGTGATAGCGGTTTACCGTCAGTGCGTATCGATCCACCATCTAATCTCGGCTTATTCAGGTTGCAGCCTTTAAAACGTTGATAACTGTTTTTCAGTTTGGGCAAATTACCAAACCCGCTAGCAGTGCTCGCATTCAATCTGTTGCCATGAGATGGCGACATCTCCACCCGTTCAGTTCAGGCCTAGGCAAAGTCAACTGAGCTAGTTTTTTGTGCGCGCAAAGGGATTATGGATCGGGACAAAATCTTTGGGGGAAAGCCGGTGAACCGCCTTATCTTTGGCGAATGAGATCGATGCCCTTCGATTCCCAAAATTCAGGTTAAACAAATTGATTTGGTCTTCTTGAAGCTCAAAAAACAACCGGTTACTAAACGAAAAATCTGCCGGGGACAGGCCTGTTTTCACTTCGAAATAAAGCCAAGCCTGTTTGATTCCCAGTTCTTTACCGATCCAGGTTAACTTGCAAGTCTTTCCAGCCGGGTTTTGGATTTTGATCTTCTTATTCAAGTAGTCAAAAATCAACGTGTCAATGTTTTTCGTAGTATCGAGATCAACTTTATTTTTAGCTTGCTGCGTGAGGGCTTTCTCAAGATCCTCCGGCCAAACCCGCAACGCGACCTCCAGGCATTGAGACTTTGAATTGTATTCCATTTCCGCGACGCTGACGTGAAATGGGTGCACTGACGGGACCAAGGCCGAAACAAGCAAGAGACCGTAAAAAAACATGACCAACACCAGGTAATGGCTATCGAGTACCGGCAAAAAGTAAAACTGGATTCACCGTCATTCCATTCTAGCTCAAAACCGGAATATTGCGGCGAAAATTTGGTAACTCCAAGATGTTTGAATCAGTTTTCAATCCGATAGAGGGCTTTCTTGGTCCGTAAAAACAAGGCGTTGCCGCTGACTGCCGGTGAAGCCATGAAACCCTCCTGCAAAACATTCGTTTTGACGACCGTAAAGTCTTTCGCAGCTCTGACCACGGTCGCCTTCCCTTTCTGATCAAAGAAATAGACATGCCCATTCGCAAACAGTGGAGAAGCGGTAAATTCACCTCCAATTCTTTCCATCCAATGGTACTGACCGGTTTTCGCATCGATACAGGCCACAATTCCTCCTTTGTCTGATGCGGAAAAAATCAGCCCATTGACCACGATTTGGGAGGGCTTGGAACCAATCGCCTTCTTGGTACTCCACTGGACATGAGTCTGGGTGATGTCCCCGGTCCCACCTGCCCGGACCGCAAGCAACTGGGCCTTCGAAAAACCGGTGTTGATGAAAAACAATCCATCCGAATACTGGGGGCGAGCCGTTGCCGAAAACTCACCATAGGTGACTCGCCAGAACTCCTCACCATTTTCCGGATTCAACGCCAGTGTCGCCTTGGATGTCGGGCTGATCAGCTGCGGTTGACCATCAATCTCAAAAATGGACGGTGTGCAATAGGCCTTCTTGAAATCACCATTGTTGGTACCGTATTTAACATCCCGGTTTTTTTTCCAAACCGTCTTTCCCGTCTTTTTGTCGAGGGCAACGATGTATTGAACATCCGCCCCATCGTAATGAATGATCAACAGGTTTTTGTACAGGATCGGTGAGCTACCGGGTCCGCGGAAATGGTCACACGGCAAATCGCGACGAGACCAGAGGACTTTGCCGGTTTTTGAATCCAGTGCAGCCGTTCCATAACTACCAAAATGCACGTAAACCCGCCCTGCTTCCAATACCGGTGAAGGCGATGCATAACTGTTGAAAGCATGCTTAAAGCGGGGCTTGGACTCACTGAATAGTTTCAGATCGTGGACGATCGCACCGGTCGCCCGATCCACGCAAACAGCATAAAATTCAGTTCCCTCTTCGGTTGCTGTCCCCAACCAGATTTGTTCCCCCCAGATCACCGGAGACGACCACCCCTGACCATGAATCGCTGTTTTCCAGGTTACCTTGTGTTGCTCAGACCACTCGGTTGGAATCTTGGCAGAAGACGCCAGACCATTGCCTTCAGGTCCAAGAAGCTGAGGCCAATTGTTATCGGCAAACATCGGTTTTGGCAGAAGCAGAACAAAAAGAATGACAAATTTCAGCATGCAATTGATTCCAGAAAATTTTTGATGGTTTCCATTCTAGCCTCAATCCAACGAGTACACCAACGCCGTAAAACTCCAAAGATTGAGCAAACCATGGACCAGTACCGCTGGAACCACACTACCCGTTTGGCGATAAAGAAACCCAAGTCCCAGAGCAAAGGCAAACAGGGCATAAGGTGCTGCCCCTTGCCCAACATGTAAGGCCGCAAACAATCCTGAACTGCACACCACCGGCACCCAGGTGCTCCCACGCTTCAAGGGCCAAGCCCGCTGCAACCACCCCTGTAAGACCACACGGAAATGAAACTCCTCAACCACCGGGGCGACAAGAATAGTCGAAATGGCGGTGATCACGAGCGAATACCTGATCGTCGTCATCACCTGATG
>JAZABE010000069.1:0-4484 GCA_036137535.1 Planctomycetota bacterium
GTGTGGAACAAATCCGTAAAACAATGGGAGCTCTATAACTTGGCAAACGATCCAAGCGAATCATTCGACCTCGCTAGCAAACAACCGATCACAGTCGAATCGATGTCAAAATCTTGGCTCAAATGGGCCCAAAAGATCGGGTTGAAAACCAGTTCAAAGTAGCATCTCACCAAGACAGTCCAAAGCTGGCTGCCTACCTTTGAAGAGTATTTTTCAGGAGGTACTCTGCCAACAGTTCGGCCGCTCTTTGGTGTCCTTGCTCATTCCAATGCCCGCTGCCCATTTCCGTATTGGAAAAACCATGGTAATAAACAGATGATTCCGCATCCTGAACGTCTGCGAGCAACTTCCGAGCCAAAGGCAACAACGCAATGTTGTTGGCATTGCAAAAACGACTCAACCGGTCGTCCGGATAAAAAAGGGAAGCTAGACCATGGTCAATCTTGAATTGATTCCTGACTTCGGGATCCGGATGAACTTGAATGGGATTGCTCACGGTGAAAACCAGGCAATCAGCTCCTGCCAGAGAACACTTTCGGTCAAATGCTTTGACCAGTTGCTCGGTTACTCTCCAGGCTTGTCTCCATTTGTCGTTAACCGGTGGTTGGTATAGTTTGGGGTTCAAACCGATGCCAATGTTGGACGCAGGTTGATTCTGGTGCCTGAACCGGGAATAACACTTGTTCAATAACTGAATACCCCGTGAAGAATTGATCAACGCTGCCTTGGCTTGCGTCATCCACGACTTCGCGTTAACAAACCTCGCATCGCTAGTAAAACTCCTGTCCAATTTCAACTGGCCGTCCACCAACTCGTAGTAAGGTTTCACCTGGCCGGTGTTAATTTCACGTGAATTGTCGCCGACATCGTTTCCCAAAAACATGGACAAAATGACCAAGTCCGGTTCGTAGTCGAGCACATAATGGTGTAGCATTTCATATTCCTGTGCAGTTCCGAAGCCAGAAACACCAAAATTCAGCACCTCGGTTTGGAATTTTCTCTTCGTTAGAATTTGTTCAAGAATCGAACAATAATTTTTATCCTGGTCAACCTGGATCCCTTCGCAAAACGAATCTCCCACGATAGCAATGCGATAGGTCGCTTCTGGTTTTACTTTCGATGTTTCTTCGCCTCGAAAGCTGTTCGAATTGGTCTGAACGACCGCATTGCCTTCTTCGGTATATCGAACATTGAGACGGGGGCGCAATCGGGTAGCACAAAAATCATCTGGCTGATAAAGGATTGGGAACGAGATTCCCAAAACAATCAAAAACCCTTCGGCAAGCAAACAAAAAACCGCCAAAACAACTCCCAAAAATGCTAGCTTTTTGAACAGTGAAATTTTACGAGCTTGGAGCTGTGTGCGAGGATTCGCTGGATCGATCATCGAGTCCTCGGGGGTGCCAGTTGTGCCTATCACCAGATTCCAGTTACTTTCCAAGGGAAATTGTGATTGCTGTTACATCATTTTTTCCCGTTTGATACAACCCCGCAACCAATTGAGCTAACCCACCCTTGCCCAAGATCCTGCAAATGCGAATCATCCTTTTATTTCGCCAGGGAATGTTTTACGGCTGTTTTCTGGGTCTGGCCCTGCTGACCGGCAGTGGATGCAACTCGCCGAAAAACAACACGAAATCGCAGCAGAGCAGACAACAAAACTCGCCTGACCAGAATCAAGCTGGCAACACCCCGGGGCCTTCCGAGCTTGCGAAGGATCTCTCCCAGTTAATGCGGTTGGCTGAAAATCAAAATTCTCAAGGCAAGTTCAATGAAGCACTGTCTACTTGGAGAACAATTCATCTGAAAGTCTCCCAAAGGTTTGGCACCGACGCTTGGCAAACAATCAGTGCCGAACACGCAATGAATGCCGCTCGCCAACGGGTTGCCATGTCAGCCAAAGATCGGGAGCAGGTTATTGAACTTGCAAAACTGACCAGCAATGCCGCTCATCTGATTGCCGAGCAAAAGTATCACGAAGCCCAAATCGACATCGAAAATGCTGCCGGAATTTCCGTTCGGCTTTGGGGAAAAGAGTCCTATGTCTCTGCCAATGTCAATTTTGTCAGGGCCCAGTGTTACCTCGGACTCGGTCTTCATGCGCGGGCCATCGCCGTTTTAAATGACGTACTCAATCTTCGGATCAAATTAACTGGTGTTAACAATCCCTATGTAGAAGCGACTCTAGCGCTCATTGCCACCTCGAGTTCAAACCTCAAGGACTACGCCGCCGCCCAGCAATCCCTGGAAAAACTCGTTGAAATTTCCAAAAGCCTATGGGGTCACGAAAGTGCACTCTACGCCAATCGTTGCAATGACTTGGCAGTCGCTTACCACAATGATGGGAAATCGGCACTGGCTCTCACTCCGTTTGAAATCGCTCATACCATTCGTGGCAAACTTCATGGTCCCGACTCTCTCCAAGTCGGGCATATACAACTCAACCGAGGGATGGCTTTCATGCAAGTGAAAAATTACTTAAAAAGCAAGTCGGCCCTCGAGGATGCCTATCGGATTTTCCACCAACACAAACTGACCAAAAAGGATTCATCCTGGCCTACCCTGCTGGATCAGCTTGGCACCGTCTCCTTAATTCAAAACGACAATCGAAAGGGGCAAAAGTATTTTTCCGAGCTGACTGAGTTCTGGAAGCAACGAGAAAACGAAAGCCACCTGGAATATGGCAAATCACTATTCAAGCTAAGCGTCAGTTTGGGCAACCAGAAAAAATATCAGGACGCTGAACCGAAGATGAAGCAAGCCATTGCAATTTTTGAATCCAAGCTTGGCTCCACTAACCAGTTGCTCAGTCAACCAAAAGCAACCTATGCCCGGCTACTCAAAAAAATGGGAATCAACGACGAACCCGGGATCATCAGGGATCGAGCTGTCCAACCGGCCAGCTTCAGTGAATTGCCAAATTAAATTAGAGCGGTCTCAAGAAAAATCACCGCCGAATCCAGCAGCAACCCAGGTTCTTCCAAGCTTCGCTCAATTGAGGATCTGATCTAGGGAATCAGCAGGACCTCGCAATCAACGATTCGGATCACTGCTCGGCACTTTCCAAGTAATCGCAGACCAAACCAGAGCCAGTACTGAATGTTTCTCTCAAGGAAACACGGGCACGCGTTAAAAACCAAAATCTCGTTGCGGTTTCCAGATTTGGTGAAGTGTCTTCGGCACCGTCGGATCCACTCCATCAATATGGCGGGTCACCACCGCCCCAGACAAAAACAAAACATTAATCAGTCCACCCAGATGACGGTCCTTGGGAGCATAAGCCTGATAGTCGTCCTTCCCATCAAATACATTGGCAACTGTCTTTTCGTATTCCAATAACAGAATTTTGTTTCCATCGTTTCCCATGGAAAGGTTCCGGACGTGACCATTAATCCCATAACTTGATCTACCGGTGTAAAACGGAAAGACCTCGAAATCGCCGGGGGTCATGTTGCCGATCAAAACCCCATCCGGCCCGATAAGATCGTGCGTAAAGCCAGCATTTTTTTTGATGCAAGTGACCCGCAACTCAAAGTCGCTGCTTTTTTGTATGGTGCACACGCTATCGTTGAAATCACGGTCATTGGAATCTTCGAATTCGTACAAGGTGTCATTGGTGCGGTCGGTGACTCTGCACCTAACTCCGGGCTCAAAAGGAATCCGGTAGCCATTATTTCTGACATACAGGGCGATCTCAGGAAATGTTGTCTGCGCCTGTGTGCCATCATCATTCGGACATAAAAAGACCGTCTCCGTTTCGTCCACATGTTCCGTCAATTTCGAAATCCAGCACATCGGTTGGTCAATAGCTGGGTTGAGCCCTGTGATGGATTGAAGGGTTTGGTAAGCCATCCCCAGTTGACGCAGCCGGCTTTTGCATTGTGCAAACCTGGCGGACTGTCGAGCTTGATGAACTGCTGGAAGCAACAAACCCATCAAGACACCCAAGATCGCTATGATCACCAACAGCTCAATGATCGTAAATCCAATTCGAATATTTTTCATCTTCCCAGCCTTACTACCGAGACGAACTGACCCTTTGAAGATTGAACTCAAATAATTCTGAGCCCCGGTACTGTTCCCAGTCATTGTGTATTCTTTTTTTATACTCGGTCCACTCGCTAACCTTTCCACGAACCGGAAAGCCATAGTCCCGTCCCAAAAGACACGTCACGGCTTTGGCAGCTGCTGCCCTGACCGTTTCCTCGGAATCATCAAGTTTATCAATGATCAAATCCATACACTGGTAGTCCCGTTGACGGGACAAACCCAACAGTGAAATCGCAATCACCACGGTGTTATCGCTTTCATTAAACACCTGTCGCATACCCAGCAACCCTTCTTCGCCTAACCGCGAAAGTTCCTGAGCTGCCTGGATCCGCTGTGATTCTTCATTTGCCGTCAGTGCCTTTTGGACAAGTTGTTCTACACTGATTGCTGAATGCCAAAATAGGGTCAAAAGGTAGACGGCCACCAATACTGCC
>JAZABE010000070.1:0-3973 GCA_036137535.1 Planctomycetota bacterium
AGGGCAGGCGAGGTCATGCGGAATCCCGTAGATCCGAATTTGAGAGTCGTTGGTAAAGAGGGCTGCGTTCCATTAGTTCATCATGGGTGCCAAAATCTTCAATGGTCCCCCGGTCCATGACCACGATGCGATCGGCGAGTTCCAGCGAGCTCATTCGGTGAGTGATGATAATCGCCGTCCGGTTTTCCAAATGTTCGATCAGTGCCTTGTGGATCAGAACTTCACTTTCAGTGTCAATTTGACTGGTGGCTTCATCCAGAATGACGACCGGGGAATTTCGAAGGATTGCCCGGGCTAGAGAGATTCGTTGCCTCTGACCTCCCGATAGCGTCGAACCGTGTTCACCGATAACTGTGTCAAAACCATTATCTAGTTTCTCAAGGATGAAAGACTCGGCATGGGCTTTTTTTGCAGCGTTGCACACGTCGAGCTCCGAAGCGTCTGGGGTCCCATAGCGAATGTTGTTGCCAATCGTATCGGCAAATAGCATTGTTTGCTGGCTAACCATACCGATATAACTACGTAATTCTTGTAATTGATAGCATTGGATTTTGTGGTCGCCAATAAAAATCGACCCATGGTCGGGATCGTAAAACCTCAATAAAAAGTTAACGAGGGTGCTTTTGCCGCAGCCATTAGGCCCGACAATAGCAACGGTTTCTCCTGCCTGAATTTCAAGGTTGATGCCGTGGATCACAGGTTGTTCAGGGTCGTAGCCAAAGCTGATGTTTTCAAAACGGATCGAATTCGCTGTAGACGGAATGGCTATCGGACATTTCGGCGATTGGATTTTTGCTTTTCGGTCAACGAGCGGAAAAACTCGGTTACAGGCAACCAGTCCGCTATTTAAAATATTGTAAACATCTGCGAGTTTTCGTATGGGATCGCATGAAGCAATCAAGAAGGCGTAAAACGTAAGCATGCTGGTGATTGACATTTCTGTCGCTGCCAACTGAACACCCAGTAGATGCGTTTGTTGGTTCATGACCAGATAGCCCCCGGCCAAGGCGGAGATACACACGATGCCAATACCAAGGACTTCATTGTTCATCCTGAACAATGAGTTGTAGACCGCGATCTTCATCGATTTGCGATACACCTCACCCGCGGTTTCCCGGAATTGATTTTGTTCAAATGTTTCCATGTTGTGAGATTTGACAATTCTGACATACGTCAGAGCCTGGAAAAGCCGATTCATCAGTTTGGCGGATTGTTCCACGGCCCGTTTGTTTGCCCGTTTAATGGCCTGGGAAAGGCGAATCATTAAAAAGGCTGCCAAGGGGGCAATCAGAACTGAAAAAATCAAAAGCCTCCAATTGATTAAAGCGGCACCGACCAAGCAGGCAAACATTTTAAAAGGTTCTCGAAGTGTTTTGCCGAAAAGCGTGGTGATGGCCGTGCCGATGATGCCCGTCTCACCGCGAATTCTCCCGACAAGGTCACCCGTCCCTCGCTCCCCAAACGTTTTTAAATCCTGTTGGAGCGTATTTTGAAAAAATGAATTCTGCAAATCCAATACCGTCCGTTGACCGACGCGAGCCACAAGCACCATGTTACCAATTAAGAACAGGCCTTTAACAATGGTGCCAATCAAGAGTATGGAAACCAATAGTATTAGGGTGGGAAAGGGATCCGCTGGCGTCCAGCGTTTGATGGTCGGGCCATAATGTTCAAACCAGTCAATGCGGCTTTGACAACTTGACAATTGCTGCTGCTTGATTTTTAGGGTTTTTCCAAGACTCTCTGTGATGGATTGAGTGTTTTGAATCTGCTCGATTTCAGTTCCCAACGACTCCATTTTGTCGATGTTTTCTCCGATTTGGTTGTCCACCCAGTCGTGGAGAGAATTGCGTTCAAAAACGACTTCGACAAACGGGTAGACGGCGCCGACATTGGCCCCCCAAAGGATCGCCACCATGATAGAACAAAAGATGGCCGTAATCAGTGACCATTTATATTTCATGGCCATTTTCAAGGCGCGTACATAATGCTTCATCGTTAGATTGAGTTCCTTCTCGCAAAAACGGATTCCGGCCTGTTGTGCCGGAGTCGAGTGACTGCTTCAATGGTCTAGGGGTGAATCCAATTCTCCCGCCGGGGTTCATTGTTGCCGAGTCCGGATACGACATTGATAACCGATGACATCCCCCTTGAACAAGTGCATTTTTCGTCCGTCGCCGTTGGCATGCTAAACTTGGTCGGTGGGCCAATTGCTAGCATTGGTGGTGTTGTTCAGTGTGGCGACCTAGACGCCAGCGAAAGGTTTACCCTAAGTCATTCAATTCGAAAAACAAGGAAAAACAGAATGAAACAATTAAGCATAGGTGTGACTTGTTTTGGGTTGTTTTGGGCAATTTGGGTTTGCGACACGCATGGGCAAAATACTCAGCCGCGGTCGCTGGCTCGGTCACTCGAATTGTCCGGCCGCAACGCATCCCAGCTCAAAGCAGCGATAGCGCTTTGCCGTGGAAGCGAGCTAGAACGAAAATCAATTGATTTTTTGGTGCGGCATATGCCGGTGGATGATTTAAAAGCACTCTCCGCCAGCTACCTGACGGAAACTGTCCAATTGGCAATCCAGGCTCGCAACCAAACGGTCTGGGCCCAAGCGGTTCCAGAAGCTGTTTTTCTTAATGACGTCTTGCCTTACGCGTCGATTAATGAACGCCGCGACCGGTGGCGAAAGGACTTTCACCAGAAATTCTTTCCGCTGGTTAAAGATTGCCGAACCACGGGAGAGGCTGCACAAGAACTCAACAAGCACGTTTTTTCAATTTTGAAAGTCAAGTACTCCACTCAAAGGAAAAAACCCGACCAAAGCCCTTATGAATCAATGGAGACGGGCTTGGCGTCTTGCACGGGCTTGTCGGTGATCCTCGCCGACGCCTGTCGATCCGTTGGGGTTCCTGCGAGGCTTGCAGGGACCCCCCTCTGGGTGAATAAGCGAGGAAATCATACGTGGGTTGAAGTTTGGGATGAAGGTCAATGGAAGTTTACTGGGGCCTGTGAATACAATGCCAGTGGTTTAAACCGAGGTTGGTTTGCCGGTATCGCCTCCCAGGCGGATTCCAGTCGACCCGAGCATCGAATTTATGCGACCTCCTTCCGGCAGACGGCACTTTATTTTCCGATGGTATGGAAGCAAGGTTCCAAGGCAGTTCCCGGCTTAGATGTGACAGGTCGGTACACGCAAAAGCAAGAACCCAAGAATCCAAAGAGCGTGGTGGTCGGGGTGCAGGTTTATGACGACGATGGAAAACGGTTGTCCATCGCGGTCCAGATTTTTGATGCTCAAGGAAAAGCTGTGGCCAAGGGGATGACGCGTTCGATTTCTAATGATGCCAACGATTTTTGGGAACTTAAGTTGTTGCCCGGAAAGTACAAAGCCAAATTTCAATTAGACCAGAGAAGTCTGGAGCAAGAATTCAGTGTGAAAGAACGCCCCAACCTCATTGTTAAGCTTTCCGCGATCGACTCATCCGAAAAAAACCCAACTAAATAAACACACGTTGGCTGAATATTGAATTCAGGCCCATCGCTGCCGTCTATGGGTGAACCTCGCCGGTAATTGACCTCGCGCGGTGACTGGTCTCGACCCGAAGCCAATGATGCTTACCGCGGTTTTTTGGGGGAATTCGAAGGTTCGGTCGAAGAATCGGGGCGGTAATCTCGAGGCTGAGAATTCGGATTGAGTACCGGGGTCGATTCTGAATCGGGAGTATCGGTAACTGGTTTAAGCGACGAATCGGAGGCCAGTTCTTCTCTGACCACCGACAGATCTGCTGGCGCGTCAATTCCAATTCGAACGCCGCCTCCAGAAATACGCACAACCGTAACGGATATCGAATCACCGATCAGAATTTTTTCGCCGATTTTTCGGCTGAGAACTAACATTTTGGGTGAGGGCAAAAGCCCTATTCCTCCATGAGCCACAAAATATGGGATGCAGTTGTTCCCCAAAGGGGGCTTGACA
>JAZABE010000071.1:0-9859 GCA_036137535.1 Planctomycetota bacterium
TGGATATCACGCCAATGATCGACATCGTTTTCCTGCTTCTTGCGTTTTTCGTTGTAGTCTCCAAGATGGATCCCAAACCAACTGTGGATTTACCAATCGCCAAATATGGCAAAGCAGTTAATGAAAAAGAAGCAATTTACCTGATCGTCCGGTACACCGGGAACGATACTGCCACGATCATTCTCTACGGAAACATACAAAACGGAATTGAAATTTCGCCAGATCCTGAAACCCAAGATCAGGAAATCACGGATTTCATCCAGGAAGAATTAAGCAAAAGACCAGATATTTCCGGAGTCATTATTAAAACGGAAAACGGGGTGAAATATTCCAATACCAACCGGGTCTTTGCAGCAATCAAGAAAGGCTACGAACTGCTGGGAATCGAGAAACCCGTCTTAGTGGCTGTGGAGGAACCGCAATGAGTTTTTCCTTCCAATGTCCAGTGTGCAAATCGATTCGTGAAGCTGCCGAACACCTCTATGGAAAAGTGGTGCGATGCGCTGACTGTGACCATTTTGTAACCGTTGATGATTCTACAATCATCCAAACCGCTCCCAATCATGACATCACCAATAACGAGGAACAGCTTACCCAGCAAAAACAAAACCCATATGACGTCAAGCAATCCGAATCCGCTTCAGCAGGCAACCCCGAACTCGGCGATCCAGCTCGCCCGGCTGCATCACGAGCCGATTACCAGGAGGTCGCAGCTGGCTCACCTCCGTCCAGCCCGGCGACAAGCTCCCAAGGCGGTAACAAGGGCACCGGGACCGTCCCACCAGAAACGGACGACGGGGAATTCGAAGAGTTCGGTCTGCCAAAACGGGATAAATTTACAGACGATGAAATGGACATGACACCGATGGTCGATGTCACCTTTTTACTTTTGATTTTCTTCATGGTTACGGCATCTTTTACTTTGCAAAAATCGATGGATCTGCCAACCAAAACCCAGGATGAGCCAAGCCCCAATGTGGTTGAAGATTTTGAAGACAACCCTGAATACGTTTCAGTTTTTGTTTCGTCCTACAATGAATACAGGATCCGAACTTCAGAATACGATTGGGAAGATGCCCCAAACCGGCACGAACTTAGGGTTCGCTTGACCGATGCACTTCAAGCTGCCTCCAAGCCTGAAAAAATGCTAATCATGGCTCATGCCGATTGCTTTCACGACAAAGTCATTCAAGCGATGGATATCGGTATTGAACTCAAATACAAGATCCAGGTCATCATGACGGAAGAAGAGTTTTGACGCCTGGTTCCAGATACGTTTATCCGATTTAACTAATTAACACCGCAGGTCAACTCAGGAATACGAATGTCAGCTCAGATATTCATCGACAAACTGGAAGCCTCCAACTTGCTCGACGCAGAAGTCATAGGAAAGCTCCGAAAAAAAATTGCCAAACCCGGCAAAATCCCACCAGCAAAGGCCGTTGCCACTTATTGCCTGGAAAAAGGATTTTTGACCAAGGTCCAAGCAGAGAAGCTCCTGCAAAGTGTTTCCCAGGAAGTTGAGCAACTCAAAAATGCAGCCAGTGCACCGCTCGACTTTGCTGCCGAAGAAAAGCCAGCCGCAGTGGAAGAACCTGCGGAAGAGCAAATCATCGATCTCTCGACAAACGCTTCAATCACGGAGCCACTTGATGGTCTAGAGGAACTTGCAGACCCGTTTGATCCTGTTGCGAATGCGACTAACGCCGCTGATCCTTACGGCGGATCCTTGCAGGAAGCAGCCCCCACCGAGGCGCAAGCCGGAGCGGAAAACCCGCAATTTGAAGGCAAACGATTTCACGAACAGAGTTTCGATTCCCGGTGGATCATCCTGGGCTCCGCTTCATTAGTCATCTTGCTGTTGGCGGGCTGGTTTTTCGCTACGGTCATCATGAAAGGAAGCTCCGATGAAACCTTCCGTGAAGCGGAGGAACTCTTTGCCTCGCAAAGCTATGCGGCTTCGGTTGAATCCTACAAAAATTTCATCAAGAACTTCGAAACCCATGCCAAAGTCCCCTTTGCCCATGTCAAATTCCGGGTCGCCGAGATGAAGGTGGCAGCTTCTGGCAAAGACGTCAAAAACACGGTTTCCGTCTTTCAAGAAAATATTGAAAAAATCACGCTGGTCATGGCTGATCAGATCAACGACCCTTCTTTCAAGGATGAAATCCGGAAAATGATTGCGTTAGACACCGTGACGGCGGCCCAAAAAGCGGCCAACGCTGCAGCGAACAAGACAACGGTGCAGGAAAAAGAAGCTGAGCTCGAAAAAGCCCAGGACATGATGCGATTGGTTAATGATGGCAAATTTGTTCCCCGATCGGAACGCGAGTTACCTTCATTTTCGTCAATGATCGAAGTCACCGAGGCCACGCTCAATACGATCAATAATTCGATCGTTCAGGAAAAAGAAACAGTCAAATCAGTGGCCCGAATCCAGGGACAAATCAACGCTGGGCAAACGTACGCTGCCTACCAAACTTATGATGAACTTGTCACCAAATACCCCAGTGCCGGCGATGATCAAAGGGTCGTCGGCATTGTCATCGACATCTCCAAAAAAGAGCGAAGCCTTGTTACGCGGCTCAACCCGGAAATCGAGAAATTCGAGAACGTCGCAGACTCGACTTCACCGGCGATCGTTAACCGCGTATCGATTCCAACGCATACAGGTTCGCCTGTTTCAACCCTGGATGGTCGCGTTGACGCATTCCTGGTCGACGGCTGCGTTTATGGCATTGACATTGGCAAGGGAAAAATCATCTGGAGACATTTTGTCGGCTACGAAACAACGATCAATCCTATTTGGCTAAAGGATCCAGAACGGATTTTGATTTCGGACCAAAAAGACCACCGGCTTCGGCTGATCGAGCCGACAACAGGAAACACCATTTGGCATAAATCCATCGGTGAACCTTTTTTGAAGCCCACGGTTTCAGGAAACAAAATCTTCCTGACGATTTCCAGTGGCAAACTCGCTCGAGTTGATTCAGAAACTGGAGACGTCACTTCGGTTGTCAAACTACCCCAAAGGCTAATGGTCCCAGTAACCACCAATGCCGCGGGAAACGTCTTGTATCAAGCTGGTGAACACTTGAACCTTTATGTCTTAAGCGTTTCGCTCACCGACATGAAATGCGTTCAAGCCTTTTACACCGGGCATCGCGATGGCAGCATCCGTGTGTCACCCCTAGTTTTCCAAGGGGTTTTAGTGGTTCCCGTCAATATCGACTCCAACACATGTGAACTTCGCCTCCTGGTCAGAGAGCAGGATTCACTTGAATTGAAAGTTGCCGGGGAAACGGCAGAACTCAAAGGAATCATTGTCAAAGATCCTAAAGTCTACGGAAATTATCTTACCACGCTCACCATTAATGGAACCGTCAACGTTTTCGAGCTGGACTCCGATGATGAGACTTGTTCACTGGCAAATATCGCAAGCAAGGCAATCAACCTGCCAACAAACCAAGAGATTTTCTACACAGCTTCTAATGGCAAAATTTGGATCGGGACGAAAGGAATCGTGCAGTATGCAGTGGTCATTGCCAAGCAAAAAATTCAGGATCAGAGCGTCGCTGACAATGCAGATTTCTTTGTCGGTGAGATGGCCGTCTACGAAGGACTTCTTGTTCACCTGAGAAAACGAGCCGGCTCACGGATGACTTCAATCACGGGTGTTAATCCGGAGACGCTCAACGAAATCTGGAGACTGGATATTGGCGGGGGCCTTGCCGGTGCTCCCCTGGTCAGCAACGATTCCGTAATTGCCATCAATTCTCAGGGTGACTTTTTCCAAATGGATGAGAAAACCATTGCTGCAGGCATCAGCCATGAGCCAATCCATCGAGCGAGCAAGACCCAGCAAAATCTGGTCTTCACCCGCTCAGTCGGTTTCGCTGATGGCAGTGGATTTATTATTGGACCCCAAGACCGCAAAGACTCAATTTCCTTTATTCCAGCCAACAAATCTTTGCCGGTTAGTCTCTCTGAAATCAACACCAAGGATCTCAAGGTCACCAGCGACCCGATCGAATTCATGGATGGAGTTCTGATCGGTTTAAATAATGGAGAAATTCGACACGTCATTCCGCGCGGAACCGGGGCCGATGCAACATTTGTCCCACAAGCCAAGGTCGAAGATGAATTCTCTTGGCAACGGCCCTGCCCAATCACCAGTGACACGTTTGTGGCCGCCAATCGCGATGGACGGATTTACCTGATCAAGTACATGCCTAACGACGGAAAGCCCTACCTGGCGCAGGTGCTGGACTCCAAGGTGGAAAAGAACATTATTGGGCCGTTGGTGACCAATGGCTCCCTGTTGTTTACACTTGGAGATGGAACGACCGGCAACGATTTACTTGTGATTGATCCGGCAAACCTCAAAATCAAGGGAAACTATGCTTTGGGTGGCATTGCGACTTGGGGTCCAGAAAGCACTGGCAACATAGCACTGGCTACCAAAGAAGATGGAACACTACTTGGATTTTCGGGTGATACGATCTCACCGAGCTGGGAAGTCAAATTACCCCATGGCCGCGCAACCGGCCGGCCACTGGCCTGGAAGGGAAAAATTGTAATCACGTTGAAAGACGGGAAAATCGCCTTGGTTGATCCAACTACGGCAAGTGCCAAGATTATTGAAACCCACGAACCGATTGCAGGCAACTCTACTTTGTCAGGAGATCTCCTGCATATCAGCGGTAACGACGGTTCGATCTGCGTTATAGATCTCGCAAAAGTGGAATAACAGGGCAAATTATGTTCAAAACCAGAATTCCATTTTTTATCATTCTCCTCTTTTCAGGCGATCTGTTTTCAGATGCGTGGACGGCTAACCCGCTTTGCGCCCAAGAAGAAACCAATGAACCGTCTGAAAAGGACAAAGAGCTGATTGAACGACGTCCGTTCGACCGAATCTACCTCGACAAATTCAACAAAAATACGGTCCTGGAAGTCGAAGAACTGAACGCGACCAAAAGCCTGAATCCTGCAACGCATTCAAAAACGGAAACGCTTCAATTCCAATTTCTCTGGGACTCAGTGAATTGGTATCAGGTCCCATGGAAAAACATTGTTAAAGTCGAAACTTATCCTCAGATTCTGCTGGCGGAAATCCGTAAGCGACTGGATGACAAATCCCCCTCCAAACGAGAAGAAAATCTCGCCTTGGCTTTCAGGTTCTTGGACCGCATCCTGAACGATGCCAACTATCGAAACAACAGCAGGGTGCAGGAATACTTAAAAGAATACCTGTACGAAGATGCCTCTTATTCTTTCAACAACAACAAGCTGGTTGAGGCTTGGACGGCACTGGACGTATTGTTTTTTACGTCGAGAGATTATCGCCCCACACCCGGTTCACCAACCGTGGTTTCCATGCTCGAAGAGTTGATCGGTCGCCGCATGGGAGCAATGGTCAAGGCCAGAAACTACCGTGCAGCCGAATCCCTGATGGAATCGACACGAGACAAGTACGGCAAAACCCAAGAAGCCGTTATCGACAAGTGGCAAAAGCAGATTATTTCCGACGCCGAAGTCGAAAAAGCAAACGCCATCAAGTATTTCGCTGAAAAGAACGCCCGAAAAGCCCATGATGCCGTTCGCAACATGCTCAACATCTATCCCAAAATCACTGGTGGACAAGCAATGTTCAAACGGGTGGTCGAGGAATTCCCGCTCGTTTTTGTCGGCGTTACCGACATTGCTCAAAAAGGAAATCCAGCAAGCCTGTTATCGTGGGCCGAGCGCCGAAAAGGTCGTCTATTTTATCGAAGCATCGTTGAATATTACCAGCAAGGACAAGATGGCGGCATTTACCGGTTTCCCCATGGGGACATTGAGGTTTCAGCAGACTTGAAATCAATGCAGTTCGTGTTCCGAGGTGACCGCGATGAACCAGCACTTCCGGATCTGAATGCCTACACACTGAGGAAACGCCTACTGGACCTCGCTGACGACACAAAACCGGATTACTCACCGGTCTGGGACGAGTTAATTGATTCCACCTTTGTCCAAAACCCTAAGATCTTGACCGTCAATTTAAGCCAGCCGCATGTGCGACCGGAAGCTTTGTTGCAAATCAATCACGTGGTTTTTGACGAAAAAAACCCGCCACCGCAGGATGCGTATTACGTTGAAACCCCATCTCAGGAAAAAGGCGTCCTCTATAGCCCCAACCCCGATTACCCCACACTGACCGATCAGGGTTTGGCAAAAATTGTCGAAGTCGTCTTTTCCAATGCAACGGAACAAACCGAGGCTCTGTTACGAGGAGACATTGACATCATCGATCGGGTGTTCCCAGCTGATCTTGCCCGACTAAAACGAAACCCGGAAATTGAGGTACAACCCTATACCATTCCAACCATTCATGTATTGATACCCAATCCTAGAAAACGGCATATGCAGTCCACTATCTTTCGCACTGCTCTGTTGTATGGAATCAATCGGCCCAAAATATTGTTCAGTGGAATTCTCGGCAATCTGCGACCCAATGGATTCCGGATTATTAGTGGCCCGGTACCCTACGGCGTCACGGAGACGGACCCAATTGGTTACGCCTACAACCCACGCCACGAGCCGTTGGTTGCCGATGCGAGATTGGGATTAGTTCAAGCAGTTGTCAGCGACGATCAAATCAAGAAGCTTCTAAAGCGACAGAAGAAAGAAAAAGAGTTCAAACCGTTAAAAGATTTGGTTTTCACGATCTGCCATCCCCCCAATGACTTTGCCCGGGCGGCGTGTGCGTCGATCAAACTTGACCTGGAGGTGATCGGGGTCAACTCCGAATTGGTCGAACTTAAACCCGGACAAACCTACCCTGAAAACAACGATTTCGATTTGCTCTACTCAGAAATCACAATGCAGGAACCGTTCCTCGACGTTCGCAAAATCTTGGCTTCGGAAGGACTGGCAAGAACGGATAACGATGCAATCAACCAGGCAATTCGGTTTTTGGACACCGCGAAATCATGGCGAGATGCCAGGCCGCGGCTTCAAGAGTTGCATAGTCTCTGTTTTCACAACACTGTGGTTCTTCCCCTCTGGCAAGTCGTTGAACATTACGCTTACAGAAAAAACGTCGAAGGGGTCGGCAAAAAGATTAACTCACTCTACAAAAATGTTTATGACTGGAAAATCACTGACCGACTTACCGGAGAGGATAACTAGCGGATGTCCTTTGGAAAATTGACAAGCCGAAAATCCCTTTCACTTTTGATTTTGGGATTCCTGTTGTCAGTTCAAAACTGCGCCCAGCCCGACGAACCCTGGGAATTTTCACCCTACCGCATCCGCACGTTCGTACAACTCGCCGATCATCCAACACTCAATAACGCTTTTTTTGAGCGATTAGCTTACGATGTACCCGTTTTTGCAGAACTACTGGATCGCTCGGGTTGGCGAGTTTCTTTGGAAAAAGCGCCTTCCCGATACCAGCACAAAATCACTCGGGGGGTAGAGCGAATCGAACTCACACAACAAATGAAAACCACGGACGATGTACTTCACAGTGATCGAATCGCATTCGTCAATGTCGCAAAGTCCAGTGATGGTTACCAAGTCCAAACCCGTCAACTGGATTGCCAAACTCATCTTTGGGGCCCCACGTCCACCCGGCAAACCAGATACACATCATGTTTGGCCCAAGTAATTTACGAGTCACTTCAGGAAACCCTGGTTCCGATTGCAAAGATCGAGAAAATTGAAGGCAAGTACGTCAGACTCCGCATTCGGGCTTCGCAAATCATGAAGAAGTCTGAAAAAGGAGTGTTGGTTTCCAACGTGCATTCACCGGGATGGATCGACTTGACCAGTATTTTCATGCCCGTCACTCGCCTCAATGACAAAGAAGGAAATATAAAACTAAAAGATGGAATTAAGCGATACGATTGGACTTACCTGCGGCCCGTTGAAGAAGTGAGAAACGAGCTCATCAAAACCGAATCTTACCTCCGGGCCGAAATTCACGGCGCTAAACGCGCGCCGCTTGCCGGCCGAACGAATCGTTCACAACGAAAATTTGCCGTGGTCGTAAGACCCACCCTGCAACAGACTAAACTGACTTTGTGGACCCGTGACAAATCGCCCAAGCCCATTCCGGACAAAAAAATCTACGTCAAGTATCCCGGCCAAGAGGAGTCCAAGGAGATTGGCCAAACCAACCGAAAAGGCGAGATCATTATTGAACCCAACGACCAACCACTCCACCTGATTTACATCAAGAGTGGCGAACGTCGAATTTTGGCTCGTCTTCCCATCGTCCCCGGTTACTATGGGCAACTCAAAGCCGATATGAAAGACGACAAAGACCGCCTACGAGCGGAAGGTGTTCTGGCGGGTTTCGAGTTTAATTTCATGGACCTGACAGTGCGCCGACAAGTCTTAGCACTTAGAATTCGATCAGCACTCGAGAAAAGAAAAACTGAACAGGCGCGTCGACTTTATGGAGATTTCACAACTCAGCTGGAATCCCGTGACAAGTTTCTGGGGCGAATTTCGAAAGAACGAAGTGAATTGATGAAAGAAGCCGGCGACGATCGGCAAAAAGAACTGATTTACAACATGTTTTCGGATTTTGATGTGCTCGTTCGTCAGAAAATGTCACCTACGCTTAGCTACGATCTGGATCAGGAAATTTTAAACGTTGAGCAGGGAGGAGACTACAAACCCACCCAGGAAAATCTGGACACTTCCAACATCGATCAAAATTTGAAAGAGGAAGAAAAAAAATCCGGGTCTGAATAATGGGTTCTTCCCATGAGTTTGCACAATGGACTTTCGTGACCGGCCTCAATCGCTGCTTGCGAGCTGCACAACACTAAAAGCGTTCCTGACGGTTTCGGGAATTTTTGTGGGTTTCTGGTTCTGGAGATTAATGAAAGCCCACTGGGTTCGAGCGGCAGCAATCACTTCACCCGATTCCTTCTTGATAAAACGGTAGTCTCGAGTACTGGAGACCCGTTTCAATCCAGACACCCACGTTTCGAGGTGCAAACCATCCCCAAGAAAGGCTGGGGTCAGATACTCGATACGGTGTTCTCGGGCAACCCAACCCATTCCAAGTTGCTGATAATCTTCCAAATCCCAACCGTTTGCTGCAGAATGGGCCATGGCGGCCTCCTGCATCCAGCCAACGTAGGAGACATTGTTCACGTGCCCCATTCTATCGATGTCGGATTTACGAATTTGAACCTCGTGTTGATAGATCGTGATGATATTCAACTGCGTTCACCCATCCGCCTCATCCCAGAAACCTTCGGAGCTTCTTCAAACTGCGCCCCTCCACTAAGCAACCGAAGCTTCTGTTTTGTTCAAGACTTTCGCCACCAGATGCTCAAGAATCTCAAGTTGTTCCTGCGCCGTTAGCGACAACTCCATCAAGAAAATCTGCTTGTCCGCAATCCGGCACAACCCACTGTGCGCGCCACTAAGATTCTCATATCGAATCTGAATTCCACGGTCTTTCAGAAATTTTGCACACCAGTTGTGTCGATCGATTACATCCATTCCACGACTCACTTTCCAATTTCCACCGGCCAATCGTAGTGTTTTTCCGATTTTGAAGCTACCGATTTTTCACGGAATCCTGGAATGGCCTGAAAGGCCCAAGCACGCAGAGCCCGTGCTAGCAATCCTGGTTTTGATCAAGCCGAAGGCCTGAGTCAAAAACCGTCAAAACCCTAATATTATTGCCAGCAAAAATATTTCAGAGACCAATTCTCCAATAGTATTCAGTTGTGAGACTTTTACGATTATTGAAATAAACAAAGCAAGGAAGCCTGTGGCTTGCTGACCAAGAACTTTGATTCCGAGCCGTTTTTTTTACGAATTAACAGAGTATCTTCCATTATTTTTG
>JAZABE010000072.1:0-4658 GCA_036137535.1 Planctomycetota bacterium
CCGATCTCGTGGCCCTCGGTGTATTTCCGAATTTCAGTTAGCTTACCCTCGGCATTCCATTTTTGAGCCTCACCTTGTCGAAGCCCTTCCTGGTAATGAACCTCTTGAGACTTCTGACCATTCGGCAAAAACCAGGTACAGGCCGAATGCCGTTTACCTGCCTTCAGCGAAAACTCAAATACCGGGCGGTTCGCCGAATCAACAACTTTCCATATCCCGTCAATCTCATCGTCCCGGTAAACAAAAGTGGTGAGGAAAGGTGATTGAAACTGCTTAAACAAAGCCGATTTCAGGAGAGGCACTTCGGTTGGAGTAATCCAACGGGACCAAGTCCCCACCTTTTTGCCCTGTTGAAAAAATCCTTGCGCCGAAAGACGTCCACTCGGCAAATAATACTTCCAAGGTCCATGGTTCACATAATTTTTCTGACTGTCCAAGATTACCTGCCGCTCAACGCGGACCACACCATTGCTGTACCTTTCCTTAATGGTTTCTCCTTGCGCAGACTGATTCATTAGCACTGAAGGACTGGATGAAATTCCAGCGCGTGGCCGTTTAAATTGAGGGATCTCTGGATTCGGCGTTAAAACTTCCTGAGGGGAACCCCTAAACTCCGGTTGCCGATTCTTCGCCTGAACCGGTGCCGTCCCTTGAACGGGCTGCAGGTTGCCGAACTTCTGAAACGTTGACCCTCTACCAGAACGTTGATTTTCCACCGAATTGAAATGTCTCTGGATAGGCAATCCTGTCGGTTTTGCCAGCGGCGGTTTCGGTTTTCCCGGAAGGTTTGGCTTCAACACGGGTTGGGAATCTCTTCCGCTCGGCCCGTCGAGAATTGGGGTATTCAGCTTGACTCCGTTTTGCGCCCAGGTTCGCTTACCTCCCTTTTCACCCGCACCGAGAATTCCCAGAACAATCAACAGTAATAGAGATCTTCGGGTCAACGGGGAGGAAATTCTATCGGTTATTGACGAACGGCTCATGGGTGTACGCAATTGGACAGGGAAATCAAGGACAGACGTATCCAGTTCATTCGTGATTTCGAACCACCAAATTCAGCCTTTTAGAGGCTGGCATTAGATCAGTCATATTCCATATCACGCCTCAATCCAAACCGGATTCTCACCGGTTCTTGTCCAAATAATCGGTAAACCCTAGACTTCAGGTTTAGTCTGCGAAACTCTATCGAATTTGCCGGTTGCACCCCATTTGGCGTTTCGACCTTCCAAAGTCACAATAGAAATCAGCGTTCAACTCACCATTGGCTCTAACCAGCAAGAAGATCTCAATTGACTCAACCCGCTACTTTGGATCCGCTTCGCATCAAACAGGACTTTCCCATTCTCAACCAGGTGGTCCACGGCAATAAGAAATTGGTTTATCTGGACAACGGGGCAACAACTCAAAAACCGTCACCCGTTCTCTCCGCAATGGAAGACTGTCATCGGAAGTTCTATGCAAACGTTCATCGCGGGAGCCACCTCTTGAGTTTACAGACCAGCGATGCCTACGATGCTGCAAGGGCTTCCGTTCAGGAATTCATCAATGCAAAGCAGGCAAACGAAGTCATTTTCACGAGTGGCTCGACGATGTCGATCAACCTCGTCGCTCATAGCCTGGGCAACCTGCTAGTCAACCCGGGTGATGAAATCCTGATCACAGAAATGGAACACCATTCGAATATCGTTCCCTGGCAACAGCTTGCCGAACGCAAAAACGCTCGCTTGCGGTTACTTCCATTTAACGATTCCGGGCACCTGCGAATGGAAATCCTTGATGATTACCTCACCGACCGCACCAAGATTTTTGCCTTCACATCAACCTCCAATGTTCTGGGGACCTTGAACCCCGTTAAGGACTTGACCGTTCGGGCACACGCGGTAGGTGCGACGGTGTTGGTGGATGCCGCCCAATCCGTTCCCCATGAAGTCACCGACGTTCAAGAGACCGATGTTGATTTCCTCGTCTTTAGCGGGCACAAAATGCTCGGCCCCTCAGGCGTAGGGGTTTTGTATGGGAAACAAGAATGGTTAGAAAAAATGCCGCCCTTCCTCGGGGGAGGGAGCATGATCAACACAGTCACCACCGAAGGGTTCACGCCGGGTGAATTACCGGCAAAATTCGAGGCCGGCACCCCCCCAATTGTCCCTGCCGTGGGATTAGGTGCAGCGATTCATTATCTCAAGGAAATCGGCCTGGAGGCCATCTGCGACCATGAAAAAAAACTCGTGGCCGTTCTTCTTCAAAGGCTTCAGTCAATGGAACCGGTCAAAGTTCTGGGGCCACCTGCGGAGCAACGCACTGGAATAGTCAGCTTCGTGATTGACGGTGTCAACTCGTTGGATTTCGCCACATTGATCGACCTGAAAGGCATTGCCATTCGCAATGGACATCATTGTGCAATGCCATTGCACCAACGCCTCGGAATTAAAGAAAGCAACCGTGCCAGTTTTTACCTCTACAACACCGTGGAAGAAGTTCATTATTTTGCCGACATGATGCAAAAAACCGTCGACGTGCTCAGGTCCTAATCACTGCTGGCGGGACCTTTTTTCAAGTGTTTCAGCCTCGAAGGGATATCCCACTTCCGAACTATCGTGCGGCTTTCTTCGCCAGGTCCCGCTTGATAAATTCCTGGACCACTGGACGGCTTAATAGCCGTCGATTGACCTGATGACGAATTCGCACAAGATGGTTTTGTGCCTCAGCTGGGTCCATCTTTCTGAAACCAATTAGCCAGCAGATGGCTACCGTAGCACTGCGAGCTCGGCCGGCTTTGCAGTGAACATAAACGCGACCGCCCTGATTCACATGGGAAGTGATAAATTCCACAGCAGCTTCTACATCTTCAATTCTGGGATGGGTGAAATCGATTGTGGGAATGTAAAGCTGCTCGATCTTCAGCTTTGCATAAGTGGATTTCGGACCTTTGTATTCGTCGCAAGTATTGACAACGCCTGTGACTCCAAGCTGAGCGAGTTGTTCGGCATCATTGGGGCTGGGGCGAGCGCCAAGCAACAAACCTGGATCTGCTTCATCCCACCAATTTCTAAACGTGAACACGCGGGACATCAGAAGATTCCACCAATGGGTGGGGTAAAAAACGGTTTTCGAAAACCATTTAAATAATAGTTTCATGGGATCCTCGGTGCCTATTTCCAATCAGGCAAGCAATTTCTGCGAACTCAACCATTTTGGCCGGTTTCTCCATCCATGAAATGGGGCGCGATGAAATCGATATCGACCCGCTGCTGCCTTTTTCAGTTAAAAAACAGAGAGATTTGAACGTTCCTTAACTTTTCTTGTGGTATTTTTGATCGACAGGTAAATTGGTTGCAAAGCGGCTATGGGAGAAAAACAGATGAAACCGGAGGCAAGTTGGCTGGAATGCCCCGTATGTGAGTATCGCTTCTCGGTTCCCATCGAATACCTGGAGAAATCCGGAAAATGCCCAAAATGCGATAGTATTTTCCTCGCTCATGATTCCCAACTCCCGGAAAAAGCCCCCCTCGCTGAACAGGCCGCTCCTGAAATCCCAATACCGAGCGTCTTGGACTCAGCCGGGCTGACACCTGCAGACAATGAGCTTCATTCGGATTTCGCTTCAAGCTCTGAGCGGCTTTCTCCCGGCAGCCTGCAGACTGGCCCCAAAGTGCAGACGCGGCCGTCAGCATCCCCCGACTACAACCAGCCTTATGTGACGGCGGACAAAAAACAAACCAATCCCAACAAGGTACTCTTCCTGATTGCCTGTTGCTGCCTGATAGCGATTGCTTTTTTGATTGGCATTCCGGCAGTTGCCAATCTGTGGATAGCCAAGAACAACACTGAATCACCGGACAGTCCGACATCACCGGAAAGTCCGACCAACCCAACCCCATTATCGACCCCACCAACAACGACCTTGGAAAACCGCGGCAGCCAAAAGAAACAAATCGCGAATTCCAAGAAAAAGAAAAGCCTAAAAAAACCGATCAAACAATTGACCTCCGAAGAACTTAAAGAGATTTGGAGTACCTGTTACCCCAGTATTGTTCTGGTCCATTCCAAGAGAGACTCGACAAGCTTGACCAGTCATGGAGTCGTCGTTTCTGGCGACGGTAAAATTGCTGTCGGTCTTTCCTACGTGGAAGGAATGGAATCGGTCCGAGTCCGCTTTGCCGGAAAGCACTACGGTGGCGAACCCCGCTGGGAAGACCCGATCAAGGCAACCGCAATCATCAGCAGCAATCCTTCACTCAACCTCGCGATCATCCAAATTCCCAAGCAAACCACCCCGGCAGTGTTTCGTTCAGAAAAAATCAAGGAAAATGAACAAGGGTGGTTCCCGGTCTTGGTCAACAAATCTGCCAAGGATTATCTGCGAAGGACGCGGTTAAACCCAGCAAAACCTCATGCGGACTTAACGGACAGCGAAAAAAAATCATTGCGGGATTCAAAGTTGGAACCCGCTCCCAACGACTATTTCACGGTGCACTCAGCAAAAGTCAACAAAAATGGTGTCGGCTCTCCAATTTTCGACAAAACCGGAAAGCTGATGGGAATCCATATGGTTCATGAGGGCAACGGCCAATCTAGCTTGGCCATCCCGACCAGCTCTGTCAATAAACTCGCCAACAACCCAGCAGCCAGGCCGGTCAACCTTTCAGTTCTGAAAG
>JAZABE010000073.1:0-8345 GCA_036137535.1 Planctomycetota bacterium
CCAGGCAAGCGTGATATTGGGGAGATCGTTTTGTTCAATTTTCCAGACGACTTTTTTTTCCGGTGTAACTTCCAAAACACTATGCCCATTGCCGGTGGCAATTAGCGTGTTGCCGTTCTGAAGCCGGACTGCCCCAAAGGCTTTATTCCCAAATGCCTCGGGACCATGCCCGCCTTTGGTTTTTTTGCCAAACAGGGGAACGCTGTATTCCCAAGTAACCTTGCCGTCGGGATCATACTCGCGGATTTTACCATCACCTTCGTGGCAAACCAGGTAGTTCCCGTTGTCCAATTTCCTGGCCAGTCGAGAATCGGTGTGCGGGTTGGGGCGATCGACCTTGAGCTTAATCGACTTGAGAAGCTTGCCTTCCCGATTGATCTCAATAATCCGAGCTGGACCGGATTCAACCAGCATCAGGTTTCCATTGTCCAGCGGTTGAAAGGCATGAACTTCAACTCGTTTTCCCTGGTTGCCATTTTTTTTTGAAGCATCATAGGACCAGACGACCTTGCGGGTGTCAGGATTGATTTCGCAAATTTCTCGCATTCCTCGTTGGACCATGATGTTCCCGTTTTTCAAAACGTGGAGATCGTGAATGCCACCCCATTTCATTTGCCAGCTGATCGAACCGTCTTTTTCCACGATTGCCAACTTGTTGTTGCCTTGAGTGACCAAGCGATGGTCGGCCTGGGCA
The DNA here is from genome assembly GCA_036137535.1 of Planctomycetota bacterium. Lineage (GTDB taxonomy): Bacteria > Planctomycetota > Planctomycetia > Pirellulales > Pirellulaceae > JABAAE01. The sequence continues at coordinate 695 of JAZABE010000073.1, forward strand.
GGGTCGGGTGCTGAAAATAAACCGAGAAACAAGGTGAAACTAAGAATTGTTTTTGTTGTGTTCATTTGTGTTTGGCAACGAGGAAGTGTGTTTGGCAACGAGGAAGCGAGTGATCAAGTTACTATTAAACCCGGAAATGCGGCTAAAAAAAAGTGACGGGAGGAAATTCTCGCTTGGGCCGATGCCCGCGGTAATCTTATTCTTGCTTGATTGATTGCCTTGAATTTGATCGAATAGAGTTTACGGTGAACCCAAAGGATCGACGAACTGGAGATTCCAGACGATGAAAGAATTTTTGACAGCGCAATATGCAAGCCGGATACTCGCTCCGCTGTCGATTCTACTGGTCCTGATGGTTGGTTATCGGATTTGGGCCAAGCGAATTACCCCCGAAAAGATTCTGGCAGGCCAGGTGCTTTTCGAACATGAGTGGACCCGATTTGATTCCTTGTCTCACCAGGGGGATGGGCTGGGACCTGTCTTTAACGATGTCTCGTGTGTTGCTTGCCACTTTCAGGGGGGCGTGGGAGGAGCCGGGCCGAATTCCAAAAATGTCCAGAAGTTCACCGTGCTTCCCACCCAGGAACGCAAGAACGTATACCGGGGTGTGATTCATAAAGAAGCGACTCATGCTGGATTGAAAGAGGACTTCGAACAGGTAGCAAAACAATATCCTGTGATCCGTGGAGAAACGGTCCGAAAGGGTTGTTACACGGTTCGCGAGCCTGATTTGGTTCCGGTGATTTCGACATCGATTAATACACCAGCATTGTTTGGATTGGGATTGATCGAAAAGATCCCGGATTACACGATTGCTTATCATGGGTCTGCCAAAGCTGTAACTGCCGTGGCGAATGAATTGCGGGGAAAGTTTTCTTCGCGGGGGATTGGCCGGGTCAAGATGTCGGGTACACGCGTTGGTAAATTTGGCTGGCAGGGGGAATTCGGAACGATCGAAGAGTTCGTTGCTGAGGCCTGTGCAGTCGAACTCGGGCTCTCGGTTCCAGGGCGACGGCAGGATAAAGCCCAGGAATTCACTGAAGACCGGAGTGCTAAGTACGATTTGAACCACCAGCAACTTCATGAACTTGTCTGCTTTGTCAAAAGTTTACCTCGTCCCCAGCAACGGTTGCCGACCGATCCCGAGGAAAAGTTGCGAGCGACACAAGGTGAAAAGGTTTTTCAGGCGGTGGGTTGCGCCGATTGTCATGTTCCTGATATGGGAGGCGTTGACGGGATTTATTCAGATTTCCACTTGTATAAATTGACTTCTCTGAAATCAGATGGTTATGACCCGATGTTAAGGAACCGGAAAATTGCATTTCCATTTTCTGAAACCGCTCCCAACGAGTGGAAGACACCTCCGCTGTGGGGAGTTGCGGATTCTGCTCCGTATTTCCATGATGGATCGGCGGAAACCTTGAAAATGGCGATAGATTTACATCGAGGAGATGCTGAATATTCTCGGCAAAAATTCAAGGAATCAAGCCCGCGGGATCAAACCGCATTGGTTGCGTTTTTGAAGACTCTCAGGGCGCCGCAATCAGTGGCGCCGTTTTCAGGGGCGAAATTAGCAAACACTGAAACCAGTGAAGATCAGGATTGATACGATTGAATTTGGGCGGGGGCATGAATGAAATTCCTGCACGACCTACAAAATTTCACCCAGACCTTTAACAGGAAGTATCCCGATTGATTGTATCGAGTCCAGGTTTTCGACCGTTTATCTCAGTGGGCCTAGTGGCGGTTTGGATTACGGGTTGTGCCCTAGGGAATGCGACTGATCGACCGAATGTCCTGTTGATTTGTATTGACGATCTGAGACCAGAACTGGCTTGCTATGGGGTGGATTATATTGATTCGCCCAATATTGATCGGCTGGCACGGCGGGGACGACTTTTTGGGAAACACTACGTGCAGGCACCCACTTGTGGGGCATCCCGGTACACACTGTTGACGGGTCGCTACGGGGGAAATAGCAATGCAGCCCTGTTTCAGCGGGCCAAGAAGTTGGCGGCCAATCCAGATTCGATACCACCAAGCCTGCCTGCCTGGTTCCGTCGGCAGGGCTATCAGACGGTTTCGATCGGCAAGGTCTCCCATCATCCGGGTGGTCGTGGGGGAAGAGATTGGAACGATGAGAAAACATTGGAGATGCCGCACTCCTGGGACCGGCACCTGCTGCCTCATGGGCCCTGGCAGCATCCCCGGGGATGGATGCATGGTTTGGCCAACGGAGAAATTCGCGTCAAGGCCGGGGAGATGGATGTGTTTCAGGCACTGGACGGACCGGACACTCTTTACCCGGATGGTCTTTCAATAAACGAGAGCTTGAGACAGTTGGATCGGTTATCCAAAGTCGAGAAATCATTTTTCTTGGCGGTTGGCATTTTACGTCCCCATCTGCCTTTTGGCGCACCGGCGAAATACCTGCTTCCGTACCGAGACCGGGAGTTTCCTCCCATCCCCCATGCCAGCAAACCAACTGGGAAAACGACCTGGCATGGTTCGGGTGAATTTATGAAATACAATCGCTGGAATCGCAATCCCAACCAGGATGCCGAGTTCGCCCTGGAGGTTCGCAGGCACTATGCGGCCTGTGTGAGTTTCGCGGATGAACAGGTTGGCAGGATTTTGAAAAAACTGGAACAAACAGGCAATGCAGATAATACGATTGTGGTTCTCTGGGGTGATCACGGGTGGCACCTGGGCGAACATGCTGTTTGGGGCAAGCACACCTTGTTCGAAGAGTCGCTGCGGTCTCCGCTAATCATTGCTTACCCAGGGATCAAGCAGCCTGGAAAGCGTACCGATTCAATCGTCGAGACGCTCGATATTTTTCCCACACTGTGTGAACTGAGCGGCATTGAAAAACCGGGTTTTGTTGACGGGGTTTCCTTAAAACCGATCTTGGAAGACCCCCAGTCGGTGGGACACGACGCGGTTTCCTATGCCGGGGGCAGGTCAACGATTCGAACGAAAGATCACCGGCTGATTTTGCACCGAGACGGATATGCCGAGTTGTATAATCACGGGACCACTGATCCGGAAACCCGGAACACCGCAGAACAACATCCGGACTTAGTGAAGTCCTTGTCCCGGCGACTTCAAGATCGGTTGCAGCGGGAATAAACTCTGGGGTGATCAGGCCCCAGGGGAAAGCGAGCCAAGGACATCGATTTTGCGAAGACCGTTTTTCCGGCTTTGCGAGATGAGCGACTACTTGTTCAGGAAGATTTTGCTTTGCGTGACCAGTTCAACTAGGTCTCGCAGGCGATTGCCGCGTTTATCCATTGCGTCAACGATCCGTTGGACTTCACCCCGGTCCGAAGGTTCAAGGAGACGGCCACTGGCGTAGGACAGCAACTTTTGGGTTAAGCCACGAACGACCTCCGATTCGCGACTGAGCATCATCTTTTTGAAGTCCACGATATTGGGAATCGCTTGACCGTTTGCCAACGTTGCCGAGGGGTCCACAGGTTTTCCGCCCCGAGGGTAACGCTCACGCCATCTCCCAATCGGGTCAAAATTTTCAAAGGCAAACCCTAGTGGATCGATTTTCCGGTGGCAGCGATTGCAGGATTCCTGTTCCCGGTGAACGGCGAGTTGATCTCGAATGGTCTTTGCGTTCCGCAGATCAGGTGCAAGAGGTTCCACGTCCGGGGGTGGAGAGGGAGGAGTGATGCCGAGTACGTTTTCCAGGATCCAGACCCCTCGAACTACCGGTGACGTATCGACCCCGTTGGCCGTGGCCGTCATGACACTCGGTTGAACCAGAATTCCTCCGCGGCGGGGATCGTTGAGCGTGACCTTCTGTAGAGAGTCTCCCCGGATGTCTTTGCGACCGTAAAACACATCAGCAATCGATTCGTTCAAGAACGTGTAGTCGGAGTCAATGAATTCTGTTATGGGTGCGTTTCTTCGGAGAATATCGCTAAAGTAGGCAACCGTTTGAGCCACGATTTGGGGCTCCATCCGTCGGTCCCAGTAGATCCGAAAGGGACCATTGAGTTCTGGAGGGCTCTCGGCAAGTTTGTCTAGACGGAGCCAGCGTTCGGTAAAATGATGGGCAAATGCCGACGACCTGGGGTCAGCCAGCATGCGTTGAACCTGTTTTTGGATTTCAGCCGGATCCGTGAGTTTCCCCGAACGCGCCAAGTCAAACAGTTGATCATCTGGCATGGACGACCAGAGAAAGTAACTCAGCCGGGATGCGATTTGATAACCATCCAGGGGTCCACTTTTTTCCTGAAGATAGAGAAAGTCAGGGGAGCAGAGAATGGCGGTGTAGGCAACCCGCAGGGCCTGGATTTGTTTTTGAGTGGTGTCGTCGAGGGGGGACAACCGTGGAGAAGATGCCTGAGCGACGGTTAAGGGGGCATTGGAGAAACCTGGGCCACTCCAGGAAGCCTTTAAACTGTTGGGATTTCCATAAGCAAAATATTCAAAGCGAAAACGATGTTTTCCCTTAGGAAGTTTGATGCTTCCCTTGCGGAGGGAGGCTCCGTGCAAGCCGTCATGTTCAATGACTTGCTGGTTGTTGATCAACAACCGCGCTCCATCATCGGAAGCCATTTGGAATTCAAACTGTCCGGGCTGCCCAACTTCGAGAAAGCCTTCGAACAAGAATGCGAAGCTCTCGCTCACGTCGAGAAGTCGAATGTCCATTAATCCACGGGCCAGTTTCCCTTGGGCGACCGGTTTGAGACTGGAAAAGTCCGGCAGCTTGGACCAGCGTCCCTGGTAACCTTTGAAGGTCAGCTTTTGAATTTCGGTTTTCCTGGCTTCGACAACCTCTCCTTTCAGTTGCGATTGAACCAATTGGGAGTAGGGCAGGATTTCGTTGGGGTGGAGGGGGCGGCGAAAAGCTCGCCGGGCGAATTGGCTGAGGCGGGTTTCGATTTGTTTCGCCGTTAGCGGTGAATCTCCAAAAAGCTCTGCATGGCTGCGGGGCGGCCATTGCTCAATCAGGGGTTCCAGCTCGATGCTGTGAACGCGCAAGATTGGCCCGCGGTAATCTTTGAGCAGTCGGTTGGTCAGTTGGCGGGTCCAGTCCGTGCGTGCCTGGTTGTACTGTTTGCCATCCGGGATCTTTTTGCGATCGGGGGGATCCCGAAAATCTGCCGGGAAAAACTGCTTGACGAGTTGATCAACCCGGGTTTCCCGGTCGGTTGGTCCGTTCTCCCAGCCCAGTTGGGGAAGCCAGTTTTTTTCAATCCAGCTAGTCACCGAGATCGTCCTGATTTTTCCGTCTGCTGGAATTTCGAATACCTTGAGGGGGACATGGTCGTTGCGGGTTCTCGACTTGTAAAGTCGCAGTAAGAGTCGAAACGGTTCTTCCTGATTTCCGATGATTATCTTGTTCCAAGGATGCTTCTGGTTGAGCGCCGAAACTTTTACGGTGATTCGATATTTCGCGGAAATGCCGACACCCCCACGGAGGGCATCGGGAACCACCAGTTCTTTTTGAAAAAAAGTGTCATACTCTGGGTACAGATCTCGAGCGATTCGCGCCAAGTCTCCCCGGGGGTTTTTCTGGATCGGTTTCTCGAAAACCCGCTTTTCGACTTGAGGCCGTTTGGTATTGGTCATGGCCAGATCAAGGCTCTCTTCGGCGGCATCCAGCATTAATTTCAAAAAGAAATCGCTCATGACCAAACGGTCACCAATGTTGTCAAAACCATCAATTTCTTCATCATTGGGGAAAGCGCGGAAGGGGTCCGTGCTGGTGTTCTCAACCCGTCCATTGCCGTTGTTGTCCACAAGTCGTGCGGTATTGCCAACGCGAAGTTCTGGATCCTGGAGGTGTAAAAGGTCCCGAACCGTGTTTCGGAGTTCAAACCGGTTGAGTCGCCGATAAACCGTCTGCCCCCCTGTGCTCTTTAATTTCAGATAAGCCGATTTGAGTTGTTCGGTGAGGGTTGAAATGACAGCCGATTTTTCGGCAGAACTGGGCTGTTGAGACTTCTCGGGAGGCATTTCACCCAGGTTGAGTTGGTCCAAGATGCCCTGCCATCTTTCGAGGGATGTGATTTCGGAGAGGTCATCCTTTAAGGTGTCAAACCGTTTTTCGTTTTCCTGCTTCGCGGGACCGTGGCAATCGAAACAATATTTTTGCAAGAACGGTTTGACGCTCCGGAGTGTCTCTTCGCCTCTGGCGGGCGTCCCAGGTAGGGGTACGAGGCCACCCAGGACAATCAAAGATGCGAGGCAGGAAACCGGGCCTGTGATGCGAGAGAACATGGATCAGTTGCCTTTCACACAGACCTTTCCAAACCATTTAAGGACCCGGTGCTGGTTCCGAAGCGGTCGATTTTGAGACCGTGATTTTGCAAAATGGAAAGCAGTAGGTTGGCCGCGGGGACGCGTTTCGATTCTTCCGCCGGAAACACCTTGTGTTCACCATGTTTGAAACCGCCACCGGCAAGCAACAGGGGAAGGTTTTTGGTGGAGTGAGGTCCAGTCGCCATCCCGCAACCAAACAACACGGTGGTGTGGTCCAGCAAGTTGCCCCCGTTTAGTAAGTCTTCCTTGCCTTTTAGCATTTCGAGCAGGTAGGCCATTTGCCGCATTTTGTTGTTTTCGATTTTTTTTAAGGCGGCAATGTGGTCAGGTCGTTCGCCGTGGTGGGAAAACCCGTGGTACCCGCCACTGAGTCCAAAATCACCATTGGCGAATCCCGAAGACAGGGTAATCGCTCGGGTTGAATCCGTTTGAATAGCAAGGGCGATTAACTCGACCATCGCTTTCAGGTCTTTTTCGGTTCCTTGACCTTGCTTGGGTTCGCTCAGATCGGTTTTGGGCTTGGGTTTGTCTAGCCAGGGTTTTTGTTGTTCAATCTTTTTTTCGAGTGATCGAACCGCCTCCAAATATTCGGCGAACTTTCTTTGATCCCTTTTACCGAGGTTGCGGTCTACGGATTTTGCTTTTTCGAGAACGACATCGAGAATGCTGTTTTGTCGTTTGAGCTTTTCTGCGGCGGACGCTTTTTTGTCAGCGGATTCGGCCAGGAACAACGCCCGGAACAGGCCCCTTAAATCGATCGCGGGAACTTGGACTCCCGTCCGAGTGAAGCTTACAAAATTGGATTCGTTGACTTTGAGTGTCAGAGAGGCAAACCGTGTATTAGCTCCTTCAAACTCAGCAATTTTTTGATCAACACTGAGATTGCCTTCCGGGTAGTGAATCGACAGGTGCGGGCGGACCCCGCTGAGCAGAACTGGAACACCCTGGTGACCAATCGTATTGCCATGATCGAGGTTGGAAAACACCGTGAACTCCTGGCGGTACGTTTCCAATGGTTTTAAAGTTTCCGGGGTCTGGTAGTTCTTGCCTACCTGGTTGGTGTCCGGGAAAAATGCCTTGCGGTACATTCCGTAGTTGTTGGAAAGGCAGACAAATCTCTTGATCTTTCGCTGGGAAGCCGATGCCTCCCTCGCATTCGATTGCATGGCTTCCATCAAGGGGAGGGCAATCGCAACCCCCGTTCCCCTGAGAAAACTCCGTCTTTTCAACTGTTTCCGCATGATTGATTCTCTGCGTCGTGTGGTATGAGAACTATTCTAGTCAATTCACGGTCCTGAAGAACCACTGATTTTAACGGTTTTCACCTGCCCATTTGAGCGGGGATTCAGCGTTTTGGGTCGGTTTT
>JAZABE010000074.1:0-10191 GCA_036137535.1 Planctomycetota bacterium
GCGGCGGCACCTACAAGAACGATCCAAACTTACCCAACGCATTTGGGAACCAGCTGACTCCACGCAAGGGCCTGAAAAAAATCAGTTACGAACCCCAGAACGTCAACGTGCCAAGTTTTCTTCCGGACACCCCGGTCTGCCGATCGGAAATTGCACAATATTACGAAAGCTGTTCGCGCATCGATCAAGGGCTAGGAAAACTGGTCAACATCTTAAAAACAGCAGGCGTTTATCGAAAAACCGTAATCATTTTCACATCGGACCATGGGATGGCATTTCCGGGCGGAAAAACAACAGTCTACGAGGGTGGCCTGCGAGTCCCGTATGTCATCAAGCATCCCAACCTGAACAATAAATCCGGTGTCTCAAATGCAATGATTAGTCACGTCGATATTACACCAAGCATCTTGGATATTGCCGGTGCTAAAAGATTGGAACCATTATTTCATGGTCGCTCCATACTCCCTGCGATTGAAAATACGACACCCAAAAACTGGAATCAAGTTTTTGCATCTCACACTTTTCACGAAATCACGATGTATTACCCAATGAGGGTTGTGCGAACGGAGAGATACAAACTCATCTGGAACATTGCGCATGGTCTACCCTACCCTTTTGCCAGTGATCTTTGGGCTGCACCCACATGGCAAGACGTCTACCAGAAGGGGCCTAACGCGTTGTACGGAAAACGGACCGTTTCCGATTATATCAATCGACCAAAATTTGAGTTATTTGATTTAGTCAATGATCCAGAAGAATCCAGAAACGTCGCGACTGACTCCCGCTACAAAGAGATTCTTGATCAGCTCAAGTTGAAACTCAAGAACTTTCAAACCCAAACAAACGATCCCTGGAAATTAAAATGGAAATACGAATAACGGGGATGAATCACTGGTTAACCGGGAGGTAATCCGTTGTCCCAAGTTCACCTACACAAATTGACTCGAAAAGAATTTCGACAACGAGTTGAATCTGCTGAGCTCAAAGCTTGCATTATCCCTGTTGGGGCCATTGAACAACATCTCGAACATCTCGAGATGGAACACGACTGGCGAAGTGCCAGTGAAATTGCCACAGTCGCAGCCCAACGCCTTGATCCCAGTGTCATCGTTGCCTCAGGGATCATGGTTGGTATCAGCGAGCATCACATGAACCACCAGGGATCGCTATCGTTACGCCCGTCGACTTTTTTGGCAGTCCTGGGTGATTTAATCAACAGCGTGGTTCGCAGTGGAATAAAGAACGTCTTGGTACTGAATGGGCATGGCGGGAACGTTCAACCCTGTCAGGCGGTTTGGGATCAATTCCTTCGAGAATTCAAAGTCAACCTCCAATTTGTCCCGTACTGGGAACTACTTGACTCAGCGGATGCCGAAATCCTCGACTCAGGCTTGATTCCTGGTCACGCCCAAGAATTTGAAACCGCAATTGCTGCGGCAAGGTTCCCGGAAAATATTCGCCAAGAGGCAATGCTTGAACAAAAAGACAAAACCCCTGCGTTAGCCACTGCAACCAACGGGCAATTACTTTTTGAAAGAATAGTGGAACAAGTGACCGAAAAAATGAGAATGATGATCAGCGGCAAATCCATCGCTGAAATCCCATCCTATTTTCCCTGATTCAGTGCAGGACACATTAGCAGTTAACCGTACTGATCTAAGTCGTCACCAAATTGACACGCTTCAGGAAAATCGGGACCTGGCTTCAACAAGATTTCTCCCTGTTCGATCGCTTGCTCAGTTCTCAGGTCATGGTGCCTTGCCAGTTCAAGAATGGCAAGAAAAATCCCGATCATGACACTCTTGTGCATTCCGGGCTCGAAAAGCTCTGAATAACAAGCTGCTCCATTTTCCTGAATCAGGTGGTGAATCTTAGACATGTAAACGTGTATCGGTGTTTCGTCGTACATGACCTCTTCCGAAAGCTGGGGGACAGCCTCCCTCATCTGACGGCCAAAAGCACTTACCAAGTCCCATAATTCGACTTCATGGATCGCTTGTTCAGCAACATTGATTCTGCGCGGTGGCAAATCATTCGCTCGTCGAGCAAAACGGTCTTTCCATTTTCGGCTCTGTTCATCCAACAAAGCTGCCGCGTCCTTAAATTTTTTATATTCCAACAGGCGAGAAACCAAGTCAACTCTGGGATCGATGACTTCTTCCTCAGCCTCTTCAATGGGGAGAACCGACTTGGACTTAAGCTCTATTAACGTCCCAGCAACTTCTATAAAATCCCCAACCGAATTAATATCGATGCTCTCGACTTCATCCAGCATCTCTGAAAATTGCGTGTTAATCACCGAAAGCGGCAGGTCTTCCAGTTTGATTTCATGTTTTCGGACCAGGAATAACAACAGCTCAATCGAACCCTGGTAGTTATTAAGCTCTACAGTAAATGCCACGATTTAGTGCGTCAAAATTACAAGGTGTTGGCTCGACGATCTGCAAACCGTCAAGATCGCTTCCCAGACTCTCAAACGGAAACGGTGTATCAAACATAGCAAACTAGCCGGAAACATTTCAAACCCATTTTCAAGTGATAGCAAACCGAATGCACCCAGTGTTTCCGCTCGGATTTCACTATTAGATGTTAGGGAAAATGGCTTGTGGTAGCCCCTGGCGTTTCACCATCACACGCATTCGGCTAACAAAATCAAACTTAAAATTCGCTACTTGTTGTTCAGTGAGAGACAAAGCCTCTGCAACTTTCTTGTTGGTCCACCCGCGCACAACCAGTAATTCGATGCATTTCAATTTAGACCAATCGCCTTTCTCTTGCCAACGCCCAATTTGTTCTTCAAGAGCTGTAAGAAGAGCGTTTTCCTCGATACTTTTCCTTTCACCGCTCCTCGCGATGCTGCTGGCAGCCGGTACTGATCCGGCAATCTGCCATTCACTTTTAGAATCATTTAAGCCGGCCGAAAAGGGCACTGACGGTCGCCGTCCTTCCCGTCTCAGGAAATCGGTTAACTTGTGCGCGCAAATGGAAAACAGGTAACCTTCCAGCGATCGATTACCATCATAGTTGGGCAGGCTGGTCAAAAAACCAATAAACGCTTCTTGAACAATATCTTGGCTCGCCGAACGATTCGAGAGACGGCTTTCGACAAATGCCAGTAAACGACCTTCATATCTACCAATCAGGTCTTCCCAGGCATCTCCATCCTTGGATCTGATTCTCTCAATTAAGATTTGATCGGTTTCAGAATTCGAAGGCATGGGTCTTGAATACTTTAAATCCAGTCGAGCTGAGAGCCAAAATAAACTCCCGCAGCAATGACCCCCAGTATCACGATTGCCAAGCAAAACTGCAACCGACCCTGATAGTAACCACTGGTTGCACAATTCAATTTAAGCCCCCCGAAAATCAAGCCAATCAAAGACAACAGCCCGCCCGCAACCAAGCCAGATTGGACGAGTCGATTTTCTTGACGTTTTTCAATCCACCATCGCCTTACTTTTTCATCAAAGACTTCATCAAACTTAACCTTGGCAAAGAGAAACTCTACCGGAAACGTCTGCTTTCCATCAAAATAGCTACCGGTTTTGATTTCTTTTCTTTCAATCAAGCTCAGAAGTTCTGAGTCCGTCAAATCAAGATCTTGAGGCAAAACGCTCCCGAGCAACCCCTCCACATAATTGGCCACACAAGCCTTGAGGGTCCCCTTCACCTCTTTTTCCAATAGTTCCCGGTTCAAACCAAACACACTGAAAACAGTAGATCTTTCAGCACTCGAAGCTTTGAACTGCTCATACCATTCTGGAGATTCCACCCGGAAATTACTGTGGTTCAACTTTAAATCAGATTGATGCAAACCTAGTGACGGGTTCAAAATTAGGTGCCCATCAAATTGCTCCGAAGCGAGCACCCGACCAACTTTCAAATTCGATTTTGGTGATACGGTTGATCCTGCTTGGACCATCTTTTGTTTTTCACCCGTAACCGCCAACTCCGCTTGTCCTTTGTTTGCATTTGGTTTTTCCTGTGCAAGAATCGAAGCTGATTCTCTGGCAAACAGTCCACAACCGCCAACCACCAACAGCCACGCATAAATTGATTTTTGCCACATTTTTTCGTTTCTGAAACTTAGGTATTGGGAGCTTGCATGATTTCAGCTTGCACCCGCTCTCGATCACTTGTGCGAATCCAGGGTGACGAAATCTGGATGGTCAAAGACATTGTCCCACTGATGATCAATCCACACAGCAGCGGAAACGAAGTGAAAAATGCCAAGCTCACACCAAGCATCGCATGCGGAATCAAATAAACAATTTTCAGTTGAGAAACCCTCATGGGATCGCCCAATTTCCACCAGCGGACCACCCAAAATAAACCAGCAAAAAAAAGCAGGAACCGGGTTAAATCTGGCTGATTCTTAAGGAACGCTGGCGAATTGACCAGCGCTGCCATTTCGCCTGGAAACAAAACTGAATCGATCAAGAGATATTTGTAAAGTCCATAAGATACAGCTCCCACCAACAATCCAGACGCCATCATCCAGAACCTCCGATACGACTGGTTAGCATGAGTTGGCTCAAAGATTTTAGCGAAACCAATTGAACTGGCTGATCCCAGCCAACTGGTCAAACAGATCCAGGCGAATAATGACAAAGTTGCAGATGAACCATCGAGCGCAAATCCACTCAACCCAATCGACACCACGACCGTGACACAAATCACTAGGGTCGCCATCAAAAGCGACCCCATCACTTCTGTGAGCTTTTCAGTAAATGTCAATAACAGACGTTGTTCATGAACTTTCCGTTCAATCAATTGAAAAGACGCTTTTCGAGAAAATGGACGCATGGCACTCGCAACTAATTTGTCAGCAAGATTGTTCCGATTCATCGCATTAGGCCAAAAAGTATAATAGGCCATGTAAACACAACCAAAGACAATACTCGCCGGGATCAACCATTGAGCATTGAAAAGCACAACTAGACCAAGGCAAGCAATCAGTACAACTTTCACCAGCATTGCGCCGGTTCCCAGCACGGGTTCAGATACCTCTGGATCGCCACTGGCCATTACAGTGGTGATAGAATCACGGTGTTTTTCCGTTTGCAATACAGACGTTTCTGGTAGCAAGTTCACCTCCAGCGTACGGAGCGAATCATCCTCGTGTAGTCTGGGTTCACGACTTCCCGCGGAGCCAGTTAATTCCATGACCTGGATTGGCCGATCGTTAGCAGGCTGAATTCCATTATCCTGAATCAAAACTGATTCCAAGTTTGGCTCCCCGGAAGCTTCGGTGGACGACACGCCATACCCGGCACACTGTTGGGTATCTGTCCAATTCAAAGCATCGATCATCTCCTGAACCGACGAAAAACGATTGGCAGGGTCCTTTGATAATGCTTTTCCAATCACTTGCCGGAACCCATCAGGAACAATTCCAAGTTCCGGCATGTCCGTCAGGTGTTTCATGATAATCTCTTGACCACTCTCCCCATCGAAAGGGACCTGTCCAGAAAGAATTTCGCAGAGAATGATTCCCAGTGAATAAATATCGATCTCTTTTCCATAATTCCCTTTCCCGATTTCCGGGGCCATGTAATGGAAAGTCCCAACGGATTCGGTTTGACCACCACGCCTGCTTGTTGGCATGAATTTCGACAATCCGTAATCGCCGAGCTTCACGACGTTTTCATCCTGATCGTAAAACACATTTCCCGGCTTGAGATCCCGGTGAACAATCCCATGCTCGTGCAAGTAGTTGACTCCGTTGAGGATTCCCAGAAACCAATCCCTACCCTCGTCGTGTGGAATTCCGTTTGGGTTTCTCTCCAATGCATCTCGCAAACTTTCACCCGGAACGTATTCCATCACGACCCAACTTTCTCCTTCAGCATCCTGCCGAATATCCCACAGCGAAATCAGGTTAACATGTTTGAGGTTAAGACATTGACGAACACCCCGAATTTCAATATCCAGATTCCGTTGAATCCTTTTCAGGGCAACCTCTTTACCGGCATCACTGATTGCAAAGTAAACTTCTCCAAAACCACCAACCCCAAGCCCCCGTTGAATGGTGTAACCCGACAAAACCGTCGAACCGCTCTGGTAAGTAAACCGGCGAGGTTTTTTAACCGATTTTGCTCCACCATTTCCTTTGCCAGGTTCTTGCTTACTCTGGTTGTCCAAGGTTTGTGCCTCGCCAAAAATTCCGTAGGCCTTGTAAAAGGCAGTCAAATATTTTAACCGATCGTCCATCGACAGGGACGGTTGAATCTCATGGTTTTCAATCCACAATCACCAGCCAAGCTGATTTTTATAGGGTTCGTTTTTCATTGAAAAATCTACGGTTTCAATGTACAAGCTGGGCGATGCACTGCTTTCGGTGAATTGACTGCTGTGAACTCTTTGCCGGAAAACAAAACCAACTTCACGCGGACGACATCCAATCTTTGGCCCAAATCCAGGTACGGACCCAAAAAAAGGTTCGGGTCTCCAATAACCCGAACCTCGGCTGCCCGAGTTCGACAGACAGTCTAGTTCTTGACAACGCTTAGCGAAGACTTGCCGAAAAAAGTCTCATATTGAGCACTGATGGTGTCCAAGTCCTGCAGTTCCGGTTCTTCGGTTGGAATGCGACCCGAAGTTTTCACCTGGTTTAATACGTTGCTATCAACACGGATCTGAGTTTCCAGTTTCTCCAAGGCTTTCTTCGCACGATTAAGCCGGCTATTGTCCAACTTCAATTCGCTAGTAATTTTAACGACCTCATTCATGTTGTGTTCGGCCTTAAGTGATTCAAGCTCGCTCATTAACTCAGACTGAACCCGCCGAGTTTCTTCTAAACGTTCCTTGGCGGTTGCCACAATCGAAAATCGTGAGTCAAGTTGATTCTCCAAAGCTGTAAGCATTTGTTGCTGCGTTTTGTATTGCTTCAAGCTACTGGCCAAATCCATTTTGACCTGATTGGTCGTGTAAGACCGGTTGTTCGTTGCAACAAACGTTTGAGTGGGCGATTCTTTCAGGTGCCGATTCAGGATCTCCATATGGGCATGCTGCTCAGACAAAGACCTTGTTTTATCTAGGACTTCTTCTTGGAGTTTCTCGCAACTCAGTTCTTCCTTGGCAATGTCTTGCGTCAAACTCAAGATATCCGCGTCCAGAGCTTTGATGTCCCGCCGGGCATGCTCAATCTTATTTTCGACCGAGACCAGTTGATCGCCAAGGTCTCTTGCCCCACCAATCAAGTCTTGCCCCATGTAGTAGATGTTCGAACCAAACATCAACAAACCCACAATGGCGATGCTCGCCCCAGTGTATAACCCTTTCTTTAACATTTTTTCCCTCCTGGGATTCTCCCAGAAAAAAGTAGTTTGCTTGTTTCCCTGTTTTGGGATGTCGTCTCTCGACACGTATCAACCGGTCATTCGCCTTCGAAACCCAAATCTTTTCTGAATTCGAAAGTTCTTTCCGGATTTAGAAAATAAAATCAAATCGTTACACCAGAAAACAGTTTCGATTGCCAATTTGATGGAATTTCCGGCTTGGCTTGAAAAGCCGTTCGTTCAAAAGAAGCTGTCCTTGGAATGTTTCTGCAAAGCTTTCCAAAATTTTTTTGGGGAACTTTCCAAGACCTCTCACCTCCGCCAACAGTGCCAGTCCCAATCAAACAACTGTCCTGGATTGGCAAGCCACCGAAAACTAAAGAAATTAGTTAGACAATTCAGTCCAAGCCAAGGCCTGATCACGGCACTTGGTTTTCCTTGAGATTGGCTCGACTGATTGAACAATATTCTTTGGAACAGTCAATTCCGACAAAATCTCTTCCCAGTTCCTGGGCGACGACTAGGGTTGTGCCTGTTCCACAAAACGGGTCAAGAACAATCCCTTTGGCCGGACAACCGGCTTGAACACAGGTTTCGACCATTTTTTTTGGGAAAACGGCAAAATGGGCATCCCGGTTCTTCGATAATGGAATACTCCAAACCGTTCTCTTGTTTCTTCCCTTGGGGTGAAACGCTTGATCCCACCGTCCGTCGTGCAAGTTTGATTTCCCTCGATTTTTTCCAGACTCTGGAGTACCTCCCCTGGTACCAAAATGCTTGCGTCCCCCCTTCATTTTACTGGTCTCAGAGAACGTTACATGCGGTTCCCGGATCGCATCCGCATCGTAAAAATATTTGGCGTTTCGCACAAAAAAGAAAATCGTCTCATGATCAACTGTAAGACGATTTTTAACTGGCGAGGGCATCGCATTCGGCTTATGCCAGATGATTTCATTCCGTAGTCTCCATCCATCATCCATTAACTGGATTGCGACCCGCCATGGCATTCCAGTTTGATTGCCTTGCTTGTATTTGTCTCCAAGATTCAACCAAACGGTACCGGTTGGCTTAAGTACACGTTTGAGTTCTTCGAATATTTTTTTCAGGTTGGCAACGTATTCAGCTGGGCATTTCTCCGAACCAATCTGACTTTCAACGCCATAATCCCGTTGCTGGAAATAGGGAGGGCTCGTGACAACGCAATCGACGGACTGTGACGGAAATTTTTTAAGCTGAGTTGAGGCATCACCCAGGATTACCTTATTGCGAAACTGAAACTCGGGACCTTGGGTTCGCGGCAGATGCCTTTGTGCTCCTCGATTTCCCGCTTTTTCCGGCACCATCAAACCCCAATCCATGCTTAAGCGTTTTCCAACAACGACGCACATTGCCCGGGAATCGTTATGGCTAGATATTTTAGCGAATTTCGCTCCGACTGGTGATTCCTAGTGAAAAACCCAAAGTCATACCCTGTCGGCAAACCACGCACGTAAACCATTCAAAAAAATGGCCATGATTTCATCAGCATCGTCCTGATCATACAAAAAAGGATCAAACCGCACACTGACTGTGAGCTTGCGCCGATAAGTCGTGATGGCCCAACCCGAACGCGTGTTTGGACGCAGCGGAGGCGCTCCACCAATTTGCTCTAAAATTAGATTTCCACAGACCAGATCGCCTTTTTTCCTAGGAATTCGGCAGGTATAGCGGCGTGTCGGATCACCGACATTACTGATAACCGCCGTGCTTAACGTTGTTCGCTTGGAAACAATAAAGGGCATCACCCAACTGTAAGCATAGCCTTTGGCAGCCGCTTCCAGGAAGTCAGCACCCGTATTCTTGGTCTTAATTTCATTGGTATCGTCCCGCACCGATTTCACCATCTCAAATCGATTTCGGCATTGTTTCGGCTTGCGAGACAGAAAATTATAAGTGGTCATATTCGTACAGGGCATTTCGTCATCTCCCCGTTGCCGCAGATTGCTGGGCATCAGAATTTTGAACTTTCGTCCCGTCAGTTTTTTCAGGCGGCGATTCCAATCGCACATCGTCAGAAACAATTCCGTGAGCACAATATCATTGACTGTGACACCATGCTGGATCGCCGCTTCTCGTAATTTCCGATGTTCCTCAACACCAAGCGAATCGGTCAACACGCCAAACCGCGGGCGAAGCTGTTGACCTGCTTTCTGACGTCGAGCCGCAAGCGGCTGGCAACCGAAACCAGCAACTTTAAATGCATACTTCCAAGCGTACCAATTGGGACGTTGCATCAACGATATCCCGCCGTGAAAAAGCTGACGTTGTTGGCGGGTTTTCAGTAAGATCGGTTTGAGATCAATTAACTTCGCAACCTCTTTTCCCTCAACCGCATTGGCATAAAAAGCAAAAATTTCACCACAAACCGTGTGAGCACCAACGCCGTCAGTACACTTATGATCAAAGTAAATTGAAACCCGGACTTTTTCTTCACCTTGTCTAACATAAATCCTGATTCCGGCTTCTTGGGCGTTATCAAACTGATCGCTTTCAGGACAGTCCAGTGGATCAGTCTCTTTGCCATAGGAGATGAACGGCTGACGATCTTTCTGAATCACCCAAACCGGCAAGTCCCGTCTGCCCAGTTCAATACTCGAAACTAAAAGAGGATGACGCTCCAGCACCTGAGCAACCGCATCTTCAAATTCCTTTCTCCTGAGTTGGCCTTCAAAATCCATCTCGATGACAAAGGCCATTGGATAGTCAGGACGGTCATCTGATTGCATGAACCGTTCAAACCCGGTAAGGGTCAGAGGAAATAATCGACGATAGCGATAAAAATCAGTGGACATCAAAAGGGTGGATATTTGTTTGATCGAATTCAGCAGAATCCGAAATTACTTACTATATTCAATGGAAACTAGTGTACTCT
>JAZABE010000075.1:0-3492 GCA_036137535.1 Planctomycetota bacterium
TGAAAATCTCAATGGGGATCCAGCCGTCGATCATTTCAACTAACCAGGGGACTGGCCCAAAATCCTCGGTTTCTATCACGACCAACTCCTTGATTTAAGAATCGCTGAACTAGACAGTGGAGCTTACGGTTTCTTCCGCACGAACTGGATTGCTTTGGCAATCACGTTTTCCAGTCCGCTAGTCGATTCAAAATGAGGGCTGAACGCCATCACTGCACCTTTTCCATATGTCGATTCCACCACGGCGGGAGTACCGATCATCGTCCCCTTTTGGGCATCATAGATGCCATTCTCGGTACGAAATTCAGCCAACACCCGATAGGCCGGAGCTGTTTTGTGTTCGCCAGGGGATAAAATGGGTCCGTTTTGATAACGGACGGTGTGTTGCCCCGAAATTCCAAGCTTTTCCCGGGCCTTCTCAAAAACGTCAACTTGGACATTTGTAGCTGGACCTCGAAACCACATTGATTTGCGACCCACGTCCGGAACGTCAACATTTATATTAAAAACCTTGGCATTCATCATATGAAGCGACCAATCGTAATGAGAACTGCAGAGATAAGCTCCTGCGCAGATCCCAATCACCCCGCCCCCAGTTTCAACGTAATTTCGTATCAACTCTCTCTTGGCAGCACCCAAGGCCCGTCCTTGCTTGCTACCGGAACCTCCGGGGAATATCACCACGTCAAACTGCCTTACGATAGATTCTTTTATATCTGCGACGCCGATGTGAGCCAGCGTCAACTCTGGATTGAACTGAAGGCTATTAAAAAGTTTCTTCGGCGAAGCGCCCGGACCATCGAAAACACCAACCAGGGACCGGGAAGCATCACTCTTCGGAACAAGCTGATCAACCCGTTTTTGGTCTGTGACGCCAAGCTGTTCAAGGGCAAACGACACCATTTCTCGATGTTGCCGTGTTCGAGTGGAAACGGGTTGATCTTTGGTCGTTGTTTCGAAAATAAAACTCTTGGAACCCAAGACCTGCCCACAAGCTCTTGCCAGACTACCGTTCACTGGCCCAGAACCGGCCAAGAGCGAGAAATGCTTCTCCGGGACTACATTTTGATTCACCCGCTTGACTAGCTGGGATGCAAAATCTTTTTGCGCCGGAAATGAAATCACACTGGAGCCGACTGATTTTGAATTTATCCTGTGGAAATCGTAGCCTTCATGTAAATCAAAAACCCAGTCCGGCTTTTGCTTTTTCACAAAATCCCAAATTGAAACGGCAATTTCGGTGACCGCTTCACTGCGTTCTTGGGTCGGAAAATTTCGATTCAAATCCCGCAAGGCTTTATTATTTCGCTGCGGAGGGAACCAGCGAGTATTTGCCTTTAGTCCCAAGCGATTTGCGGCAGGCAAGACAATCAATTTCCCTCGTTGAATTGTCCAACTGGCCACTTGCTTTGCGGCTAACCATCCCGCGGGTTCGTTGCCATGGACGCCACCAACCACCAAGACCACCGGACCCGGTTTCCCCGAATCGCGGATTGACCATGACGTTTGCCAGTCTGTACCTTTGCCCAAGATGCCGGTTTGCACCGTCTGCTGGAGTGCCGTGGCCGATGAAATTGCCAATAACAGCGTTAACACCCAAGCGATCCCAAGGGGGATCAGGTTGTAGCGAACCACCGAACAAACTGCCTGTTTCCTAAGGTAAACCTTAATTGGAATTCGAATCCTGAAGTTCAACACCAATACGCCTCATGTTAACCATTTGCCAATGAAAGCTTGAAACCATTCGGTGTATTATAGCGTGTTTAAGACGCCCAGTGTCGCGCCCGTTTAAGGGTGGATCGATTCACCTTCCCACCGCTGCGTACGCAGTTCATGATCGAAGGCGTTACCAAGGTTGTTTCCGCCCATTATCGAGCCATAATGACCCCATCGCTTTGTTGATAAAATCGTGCCTCAAACTGTCCGGACACTCTAATCCCGTAAACTGTGAAATGAAAACGCTCCGCTCCCAAACCTTGTCGCAAATGGAATTCGACCGAAACCGTCGCTGGTTTCTCTCCTTCACCAGCAGTTTGCCCCTGATGGCCTGGTCGACAGCACGCGCTGCGACACCCTTTAACGGTAGTTACCAGGATAATCCCTTTACGCTCGGCGTGGCTTCTGGCGATCCCGACCATCGCGGAATGGTGCTCTGGACTCGTTTAGCCCCTAAACCTCTTGAGCCCGGCGGGGGAATGCCTGCCCAACCAGTAAACGTTACCTGGGAAGTTGCCACAGATGCTGACTTTAAGCAAATGGTTCAATCTGGTGTTACCACCGCAATACCCCAGCTCGGCCATTCGGTTCACGTCGAACTTCAATCGCTCAAACCCGATCGTTGGTACTGGTATCGTTTTCGCAGTGGAAACGCGGAAAGCCGAGTTGGCAAAACCCGAACATTACCTCATCCGGAAAGCCTCCCGGCCCGTCTCAAATTCGCGGTAACATCCTGCCAAAATTATGAACAAGGCCTTTACACCGCTTATGAGCAAATGGCCAAAGATGAGCCCGATCTAGTGTTCCACCTCGGTGACTACATCTATGAATATGGGGCCGGACGGTCCGGCAAAGTCCGAAGCCACATAGGGAACGAAATCGTCTCGTTAGAAGATTATCGAATTCGCTATGCACAATACCGTTCGGATCGTCTGCTGCAAAACATGCATGCCCAATGCCCCTGGCTGGTAACTTGGGACGATCATGAATTTGACAATAATTGCGCCAATCAGATTTCTGAAGAACCCAATATCGATCCTGCCGAATTCCTTCGTCGCCGGGCCAATGCCTACCAGGCTTACTACGAAATGATGCCCTTGCGATCTCACTGCAAACCCCGCGGAAGCGACATGAGACTTTACCGGAGTGCTGCGTTTGGGAGACTGGCAACCTTTAACGTCCTAGATACCCGTCAATATCGTTCCGACCAACCCAATGGCGATCGCCATTCACCGTTGAATTCGGCTGCAATGGACCCGGCCCAAACACTTTTAGGCAAGGAGCAAAAACGTTGGCTTCAACAAAAACTTTCCCAATCCAAAACCACCTGGAACGTCTTGGCTCAGCAAGTGATGATGGGACTAGTGGATCGAAACGCCAATCCGCTTGCGCCCAAATATTCAATGGATCAGTGGCCTGGTTACACCCACGAACGAATGAAATTAATGGAATTCATCAGAGACCGTTCCGTCTCAAATCCGGTTGTGTTCACCGGAGATATTCACACTAACTGGGCCAATGAACTGAGGATCGATGATCGGGATACAGAACAACCGACCCTCGGCACCGAATTTGTATGCAGCTCGCTTTCCAGTGGCGGCAACGGCATTGAAAAGCCGGGCAACCTAAATGCCTTGTTGTCGGCCAATCCATTTGTCAAATATCACAATGCTGAACGAGGTTATATCCGGTGCGAAATGACTCCTAAATCATTAACAGCCGACTACCTGGTGGTTGACGATGTTCTCAAACCCGGTGGAAACACCTTTCGACGGC
>JAZABE010000076.1:0-2019 GCA_036137535.1 Planctomycetota bacterium
ATGTAATTTAATCCACCCGTGGGAGAGGTGTCCCTGCCGTCGGTAATTGCATGGATAATAAATCGGTCTGATTCGAGGCTAGATTGTTTGAACCAGTCAATAATCGCGAATCCATGTTCGATATCACTATGGACACGGCCGTCAGACATTAATCCGAGCAAGTGAATGTTTCCACCCGTTTTTTTTACATGCTCGATTGCGCCGTTGAGGACCGGGTTTGAAAAAAAAGACTGGTCACGAATGGAGCGGGTGATCCGCATAACTTCTTGGTCTACGATTCTGCCAGCCCCAATGTTTTGATGCCCGACTTCGCTGTTGCCCATAACGCCTGTAGGCAAACCAACGTCTTCTCCCGAGGTGTGGATGAGAACGTTCGGGTATTCCGACATAAGGTGATCGGCAATCGGAGTTTCGGCTAGGTGAATGGCATTGGCGTGGTTCCAAGCTTCATGAGGATTTTCACCCCACCCGTCACGAATGATGACCACAACAGGTTTACGACGAAGGTTTGTCATGATTTTGCGTTTGAAAGAACATCGGAGTTAAGGGAGCGATTCAGTTGACACCAAGGTTTCTCTGGAAATCAATGGTGTTGATCAGTTGTTTATCTGATAAATTTTGGCGGTGGAGTGGAGATTCGCCAAAACCTCCTGATTGCTACAACAGGTTATATCCCCGGATCACAACGGTCCACCTGCAAAAAAAATAACTGGTAGAAAAAAGACAGAATCGGAAGTGCAGATGTTGAAGTATGACTTTTCTAACGCTCTAAACGTCGGTGCCCAAGGGATTTCCCAAGCTGAAATCGATGGGCTTGGTTTTCGGTTAAATGCTGCCCGCAACGAGATCTTTGAGGTTGACGTACCTCTGTTTGCCAACGGGGGAAGTGTCCCGGACGATAAATTCCCCCTGGACACGGCATTTGTTCATTTTCCGGAACAGCTGCTCAGTGACTATGAAAATCGTAAAAGGGAGTCGGAGGTTGGGCGAATCCTAGGCTGTGCAAATGAAATTCGATCCAAGGTTGACCGTGTCGTTATCTTGGGGATCGGTGGTTCTTACATGGGGGCTCAAGCGTTGATGGATAGCTGTTGCGAACCGTTCTTTAATGAGCTTCCGAAGTCTCTCCGAGGTCAGAATCCCCGTGTTTATTTCGCAGGTGATAATGTCGATAACGATGCGTCTCAGGGGCTGATCCGTTTGCTGGACTGTGATCGGGATTCGGATTGGGGAATCATCGTGATTAGTAAGAGCGGTGGAACAACGGAAACGGCTGTAGCATTCCGACAGTTTCTGCGGCAGTTTGAATTGACGGTTGGCAAAGATAAAATTCCAGAATTGGTTGTTCCGGTTACGGGTGGGTCCGGGAAACTGTTTGAGCTTTCCCGGGCGCTTGGTTGTCAAAACTGTTTTCGGGTGCCTGAAGGAATTGGTGGTCGGTTTTCCGTTACCTGTGCAGTTGGGCTGTTACCTGCCGCATTGTTGGGGCTCGATGTGGTTTCGTTTCTGAAAGGTGCAGTCGACATGACCCGGAATTTTGCGTCATCTGAAATCGGTCAGAACCCGGTTATGGATTACGTTGCGGTGAACCACTTGCTTGAAAACAAAGGAATGGATATTCGAGTGCTCAGTGTTTGGTCGAAAGCCCTTGAGTCGCTTGGTTTGTGGTATGACCAACTACTGGCGGAGAGTTTTGGAAAAAAAGAAAAGGGTGCTTTTCCATTGACCGTTGTGAATTCCAGGGATCTTCATTCGAGGGCACAGCAGCACCAGGAAGGAAAACGTGACAAGGTGGTTAACAATCTGGTCGTGGAGCAATGGCGCGAAGATGCACTCGCCGTTGGTCATAGTGGGTTCAATCAGGACGGTTTGAATGCGATTGCCGAAAAAACATTGCCAGAAATTATGCAGGCCGCTGTTAATGGAACGAACGAAGCCTACGCTGAAGACCATCGACCAACGACCAATCTCTTAATGCCTGAAATTAATGAATATTATTTGGGGCAGTTTTTTCAGATG
>JAZABE010000077.1:0-2865 GCA_036137535.1 Planctomycetota bacterium
AAGAGGCCTTGCCACAAAGGCCGTTTTAAACTCGGACAAGTACCATTGATTCCAAAACTCTTGGATCACTAAATCGTCATAGGGCTGTTGAGAACCGGCAAATGCAAGGTAAGCATCCATCGCATTCTTCGTCGGACCGGAAACATCCTGGCTCAGGGCCCAGTCCCCTTTATCGGCACCCTGGTTTTTCCAATCGCCTTGGGGATGAGTTGAAAACAACCAGGTTGAATCAGTCACCAACCCGCCCGATTGTCCATTGGCCATTTGCCATGACGCCACCGCGATGAGCCCGGCTGGCCCCCCCTGATTCCGGGCTTCGATGGCAATCACGTTATTCCCCTTGGTCAAAACTTGACGCAAATCGACCCGGCGGGGCTTCGTCCAGTCATTGCTGGCAGAAAGTTGTTTCCCGTTGACAAACAACACGTACTCGTTGTCACAAGTCAACACGATTTCCGACCGGGCCGGAACCTGCGAAAGTCGGAAAGATTTTACAAAGCAGGCCTTGTCTCCGTCTTTCTGTTCGGCAGAAGACCAGATGACTTTCGGTGGCGAATTTTTGCGATTGGGAGAGGTTCCAGAAAGTGTGATCAAGGCCTGTTCGATTTGCGAAGACAATCCTGGCAAGCGATTCATCAGTTCCAGCAACCGAAAACTGGTCAACTGGAACGCGTTCCCGATTGCAACCTGCGGGAATTGAGGAAACCGTTTTTGCAAATCCGCACTGGCCCCCGTCGCAGAAAAAGGTTTACCGCAGAGGGAAATTCCATTGAAACAAGCGGCCAAGGTGTCCGCATCCTCAAATTCAAAAAGGGCCGACACCAAGTTCGTGGGCGCGTCGAGCCAGCGACCGTTGCTTCCCAACGTCCGCGTTAAGGAACGGCGCAATTCTGGCTCCTTGGTTTTGCGTAACTCCGTCACCAGGAACAAAGCCAGGTTCTCACTACTGATCTTCTGCAAAAGTTTCACCACGTTGCTCTTGGCTTTAGCGTCCCTGGCTTTTCGATAAAGATCCAGTAATACGACTTCGGCATTGGCCACCGACTCCAACCGGGAAAACACAGATTGCGCCACCTGGCTGCCCGGTTTGAGCTGGTCCAATTTTTCCGACAGGGTCTCGAGGTGATTTTCACACAGTTTACTGAGGGTGGTCCCCCAAAACCCGGGAAACTGCAGGCCCTTTCCTGCAAACTCAGCAAACCAACCCGATTGAGTCGAATAAATCCAGTCCGTTAATTGGTCCGCAGAATTTTGAGGCCATCCCGATTCGGGTTTGGCCAAATTCCCGATTGATGAGGCAATATGAAACTGAGTGACTGGATCTTTTTCATTCAACAACTGTTCAACGAGTTGTCCGTAGGAAGCAGCAATCTTGTATTGACCTATGAGCCGGATCACTTCCCATCGCAAATCCCCCTTGGCCGTGGTCAGGAGGATTTGCAGCCTCTTTTGAACCTGACCAAACAATAACCGGTTAGACTGTAAATCACCCCGATAAAGGCTGAGTACCCTGAGCAAATCCAATTGATCATCCGGGCCCAAGCTTTTACTCGAAAGCAACTTCTCAACCATTCGTTGCAGCGAACCAGCGTCCGGTCGATCTTTTCGCAAGTGAGCGGCGACAAGAACCCGGATCCCGATCTTTGCCTGGGAATGCCCCTTCGCCTCAGCAATCAATTCCGAAGTCGGCCGGTGAGCGAGTGCCGTCATGGCAGCGTAACTGACCGCCCGGTCAACGTCTCCCAACACCGGGACCAGTTTGGAAGTGGAACTTGGAATTGAAATCCTTGAAAGTCCCTCTGCGGCTCGACGTCGGACAAAAGCGGAAGGGTGGACCAGTAATTCCTGCAACAGTTCCGCCTCCTCTTCCTTTCCCCGGATGGCTACCAGCCAGGCAGCCTGGGCAACGATTTCGGCCTCACCTTGGGCCACCAACTTCCGCAGGAATCCACCAGTCAGCTGCTGAAAACCGGGTGCCAAAATCCGGATAGCCCGCAAGCGATGGCGCAAGCTCCGTGAGGGATCCAACGCCACCGCCATAAACGTTTGCTCAGGATCCGCATCCATCTGTGCCTTGAGGCTTTCTTCCCGGAGTCGACTCCACTCGGACGCGGGCTGCGGCAAATCCAGTAACTGGGTGACTCGGTCCCGGGAACCCGATGCCAAGGGCATCTCGCTCATGAGTTTAGGCTGGGCTTGCTCACGCGGGTCATAAAAAATTCGCCATACACCCTGGTTATGATCGGTCACTAACAGGCTACCATCCGGAGCCACATCAACGTCCACTAATGCAAAGTTAATGGAGTTGCCCTCAGCATCCTTGGCGCCCGGTTTAGCTTTGGCGAGTTCCGTGAACCCAGAGGTCCAAGAGGACCCTTTTCGTTTCAAGTGAAAGGCCACGAGCCGGCCCGAAGTCGCGTAGCCTCCCGTGGTTGCTGATTTCCAACGGTAGTCACAGGCGATAAACGAATCCTGGAACGAAGGGGGGAATTGCTGATGCTCGTAAACCACTCCCCAGTTGGGTGAACCCCGTCCTATTTCCCGCACCGCCGGGAGTGCGTCGACAAAGTAACGTCGGTAGGCCCCTACGGATTGCCAACCCTGGTCACCACCGGTCGCCCAATGGTTAAGCGAGACCGGTCGGTAAAAAGGAACATCCACATGAAATTCCATATCACTGTCAAAACTGAAGAATTCCCCCAGGTAATTCATTCCAAGACTGGGAGGGTTCCTTCCTCCAGAACCGATGCATTCCCATTTTTTCCCCTCGGGATCGAAACGAAAAACGGATGCAGCCCTTTCTTCCAGGACTGGCGAGGAATCTTCGGTGATGTGTTTCCTCCCCGTCGTTCCGGCACCGTCTCC
>JAZABE010000078.1:0-3189 GCA_036137535.1 Planctomycetota bacterium
CTGCCAATACTCAACAGTGGCCCACATTCAGGCTGAACCCTGAAACATTTGATGATCCAATTTACAACCTGCAGCTTGGCGATGAAGAGTTTAGCGATTTAATTTCTGCTCCGATTTTCTACAAAGCAATCTCGGCTGATGATAGTTCGCTGGACACTTTTGATGAGCGGGAACTGGGCCGCGTACAAAATCTGCTAAATCGCGACGACCCGCAAGCACGCTGGCTTAACTGGAAAAATCCGCTGGGCCGACACTACAGTGAGTTTACTCCGGAACAAATTGTGGCTCGCAACCGCCCCCGAATCCTTGGTCGATACGATAACAAGCAACCCTTTCTGGTTGAACGCCGAATTGGCCAGGGACATGTGCAGTTTTTAACATCTGGTGTCTTTCCTGAATGGAATGATTTGTCTGTTGACACTGGGGTGTTGTTGTTGGACCGCATCGTACGATCTTCTTTAGTAAGATCATTACCGGAACGCACGATGGACACTCAGGCAGAGCTGGTGATTCCCGTTTCAACCCGCCACCAGCATGCAGAACATAATTTGACTTGGCCTATAAACTCCACCAATGGTACCGAAGCGGTTGCCGTGGAAGTGCTCGGAGCCCAAAAATACGGGGTTGTCATTCGTGGAGCCACAGAGCGTGGTTTCTATCAACTCGCCCGGGTAGAGGCAGAAGGCGGTGGTGAAGTGCCTGTCATGCTACTAGGCTTTAATGGAACTAGCGATGAGAGCAATTTGGCGCTGCAGAAAACAGATGAGCTGGAGGCCACAATGATCGGCGGTCGTGTTCGCTGGCTCGCTGCAGGTGAAGCTCTTTCTCTTGAGGGGGAAACGTATCTGGGCAGTGGAACATGGCGGTGGCTTATGTACTTGCTGCTCGTTCTCCTGTTGGTGGAAATGAGCATGCTGGCCTCTCGTAAACATGAAGAAGAGACTGCGACCGGAGGTATTGCTGCATGAAAGCTTTCGCTCGTCTGTTGGGGATAGAGTCCACCAACGAAATCCACGATATCGATATTAAGTTTGCTGCCTGGTGGAGTGAAGGCCGTCCTGTTCTAGTGGTGTTGGCTTGCCTTGGTTTAGCCCTCCTTGGTGCCTTTTTTTACTATCGCTTTCAAAACGAACAGCCTTTGGAAAAAAAACGACAACGGAGGGTGCTCTTAGCAACTTTTCGCTGCCTGCTTCTGGCAACGATTGGGTTTATTTTGGCAGAGCCTGTTGTTTCTGTTTCTCTCACCGAGCACCCGCGCCCGATCTTGCTGATGCTGTTCGATGGTTCAGACAGCATGAATCTAGTGGATGAGCTTTCTAATGAACAGGCAGACTCTCTGAACCAAATGACGCCTGACAGCATGGACCCGGCTTCAAAAACGCGTTTGGAGTTGCTCAACATAACATTGAAGCAGGGCAAGTTGGCAGAGGCGGTCGGGGCTCTTCATGAAAAATTTGATGTTCGTTATTACACGACTGATGAGGGGCATTCGATCAAAGAGTTGGAACAAAATCCCGAATCAAAAGACCTTTCCGAAGACTTGAAAGCGGAAATTCAAACTACTGCTATTGGGAGTTCGCTGGATGACTTAAATCGACGCCACGGAACTCGGCACTTAGCTGGCGTTGTTCTGATTAGTGACTATGGGCAAAATGCCGGAAACCCTGCTCTAACCTCAGCAGAACAATTAGGTGTGCCAATCTACGCTGCCGGGGTTGGTCCACAGGAAGTCATTGATGTGGCTATCGATTTGCAGGCTCCGTTAGTACTGAAACAAGATGAAAACACTTCGGTTTCTGCAACACTCCGCCAGCAGGGTGCAACTGGGGCTAGTGTTTCTATTCAGCTCTTTCAGCGACGATTGGGAACTGCCGAAGATGCCGTTATCGACACAGATAAGTTGCCGGTTGGGCAGGCTGTTGCTGCTGTACTGGAAGATGGTCCAATTGACCTCGACTTGCCATACCTGCCAGAGCAGTCAGGAAGGTTCGAGTTGATTGCTGAAGTCTCTGGCTTGCCTGGGGAAGTCAGTGAGCGAAATAATGCGGCTGGCCGGGAAGTTATTATTCGAGACGAATCGCTGAATTTGTTTTTTGTGGAACACGAACCAACATGGGAATGGCGGTTTGTCAAAGAGGTCTTTCATCGTGACCCGCTGATTGGGTATGAAGGGTTTCGGACCTTTCTAAGGTCAGCGGACTTTAAAGTTCGACAATCTAATGACCTCTTTGTAGACCGTCTGGTGCGGCCCCGTGAAGAATTCTTTGCCAATGATGTTGTTTTGATCAGCGACGTTCCCAGTGAAATGTTAACCACGCCTTTTCAAGATCAATTGGTGGAGTATGTCGAACGCTTTGGCGGAGGTCTGGTTGTTATTGCCGGGCCTCGTTTTAGTATCGGGGCCCTTCAGGGAACACAGTTGGCTGACATGCTGCCGGTTGTCGTTGATCGATCAATGAGGCCCAAGCCATCTAAGTTTCAGATGTCGTTTACACCTCAGGCTGAAAACAATCCCTTTGTAAACCTGGGTGACAATCCCGCGCAAAACAAACTTGCCTGGGACAACATGGGAAACCTTCCGTGGTACCAGCCGGTACTGCGGGCTCACCCGCTGGCCACCGTCCTGGCCACTCACCCAACAGACAAAACGGTGGACAACACCGACCTTCAACCTCTCATCGCCACGCGTCGCTATGGGAAAGGGGAGGTTGTTTATATTGGTTTTAATGAAACATGGCGTCTCAGAAGAAAATACGGTGAACGGTTCTATCGGCAATTTTGGGGACAAATGATTTATCGATTGGGGTTGGGACGCGCTCTCGGACAACAAAAACGGTTTTCGCCATCCACCGATTTAGCCACCTACCAAACCGGTGAGCGTGTGACTGTTACCGTTGAAGCCTATAACCGCAACTATGAAAACCTTGATGTCGATAGTTTACAAGCCCGGCTGTTGCGTCAAACAACTGCCGGCTCACAGCAAATCGATGAGATTCAAATACCGCTCGCTCGGGATGGTGTTGTTTTTGAAACTTCCGTCCCCCCTTTAGAGGCCGGTTTGTACCGACTGTTGGTTATGGACCCTGAAACAAATCAGGAATTCGAGCTGGGCTTTGAAGTAACAACCGCTTCCCGGGAGCGGCTCGATGTTGTTCGCAACACCTCGCTGCAAAAACAGCTTGGTGACGT
>JAZABE010000079.1:0-8878 GCA_036137535.1 Planctomycetota bacterium
ACTAAATTCTTCAAGCTCAGCGGCAAGATCAAGATCAGATTCTATTTTCAATTTGCGATTCAAAAGCTGCAAACGAGTTGTCGCCAGAAAAAGTTGCTGGTAACCAGCGATCAATTCCTGAGTTCGTAATCGCAAGCGGATTACCTCTTTTTCTTCATCCGAAAGTCGACTTGAATTGAGCTCTGTTTTCAACTGCTTGATGCGTTTGTCGATCTTGCCTTTGGCAGTTAGTTCCTTCTTGAGGTTGCCTATTTTCTTGATCAGGGATTCCCGAGCTTTACCGTAAGCCGATGCCCTTTCGTAGAGATAGGGTGCCGTCAAAAAGCTGTATTGTTCCTTGGATTCAAAATAACCGATGACGGCAGCGATATACTTTTGAGCCTGAACGGGTTCCACATTCCCCAGAATCATGACATAGGCAAGGCTATTTAAAAATCGACGATTGTATTTTTTGTCCATATACGGGATAAGCTCTCCCACCGGGAGCGTCTCAAAATCCTGCGGCAGGCTAGTAAAACTGCTTAATTGACGGATGGCCAAAACCGCCTGCTTTCCTCGATCCAGCGCCAAAAGCGAATTGGCTTGCAAGTCAATAATGCTCGTTTTTTGTTCAATCCTCGCTACAGCCAAACCTTTCTCGGAATAATTAAGCGACTTTTCAAACTCCTGTTCCTCAAAAGCAATTTCGCCCAAGCGGTACCAGGCTGTCGCATGAAGCGGCTGGGACTCCACAATCTCAAGCAGCCCCTTTTTGGCTGATTCAAAATTTCCGCGACGCTGGTCTTCGAGTGCAATCGCATAGGCCCATCCGGTCGGTGAAACCACCCAATACAGAATAGGCCAAACCACGAGCATGATCATGCCAACAATCATCAGTCGGTCAATTTTTGAAGAACGCGGTTGAGAAACCAACTTTTCACCTTTCTAGCTACCTTCAATCCGTTTCAGTAAAGTCGATTTGATTTCCCGAATCCGTTTCAGTTCACGGATTTTTTTGCCGTCAACATCAGTAACGTAAAAGACATCGACCACCTGATCCAGATAAGTACCAACTTTTGCTGCGGAAATCTGCAATCCTAAATCATGGATAGCCTGCGTAATTGTATACAACAATCCAGTTTTGTCATGAGTAAATACATCGATGATCGTCGCATGATCAGCCGAACTGTTGTCCATTCGAATCCGCGTAGGAAGCGTTGACTGTTCCGTTGAAGGTCCTTCTTTGGTGCCCCAAACCTTCTTGAACGTCGGCTTGGAATCCTGGTTCCCTAATGATTCTGCGATTTCGAAACAAACCGTTTCCATCCGGTGTCGGCTAACCTGTTCGCTGGCTTCAGGATCCAACACTTTAAAACGGTAAACAATTTTTTGGGGACCCACGCGGAAAATATCCACACTCAGGATTTGGAGTAATTGGCTCGTCAATGCGCCGGTAATCTTATGAAACACGGCCGAATAAGGTTGGTCTAACTTACCTACAAGGTATTCGAACGTTTTTTCATTTTGCGTGGGGGAGGACTCGATCACCAGTTCACTCGAAGTCGCTCTCAGCAACCCCGAGAGCAGGTGAGTGATCTTCTCACCAGGCCAAACATCAAAAAAATCAGTCGGAAACTGTTGGGCCAACTCGGCAAGCCCTTCCTGTTGATCGGTTTTCAGGGATTCAACGAAATTTTTCTTACTGGAATCGCTCATTTCAAATTCAGCGATATCCTGTGGTGTGGTTCCTGAAAGTTGCCGCAAGGAATGAAAATACAACTGGGATACTAAGTTGTATTTCCAGTCGTTAAATGTGTCCGGACCCACTGCTTGCAAATCGGCACATGTCAAAACGAACATCATCTTGAGCATTTCAGTCGACCCAACATCAGCGGCAAAACTGGCAACCATCGGCAAATCCGCGGTATCTCTCCTGAACGCTAGGTGAGCCATCATTAAATGCTGGCGAACCAAAAAAACAAGATCATCCTTTTCGGCTGGATTGAGGTTCAACAAATCCGCGGTTTCAGCTGCAATCTTGGCTCCCACAATACTGTGATCGTCTTCGTAGCCTTTCCCCGCGTCATGAAGCAACAACGCCAAATGCAATACTTTTTTGTCCTTGATGCTGTTGTAACATCGGCCTAGCATATCATCCCGCTTGGCATACTCAGTGGCTGCTTCAACAGCGCGGATTGAGTGTTCATCCACCGTGTATTTGTGGTACTCGTTAAACTGAACCAGGCAGCGAATATGTTGATAGGCGGGAATGATTTTTTCCAGGACCCGCATTTCGTGCAATCGTCTTAACAAGTTGCCAAGCCGACTTGAATCGGACATGAATGAACAAAAACGCCATGCAGAGGTCGACGTTAATGCCATTTCTTCAACCGCCGTCATCGATGTTCTAATCGCTTCCCACGTTGCGTGGTCAATTTTCTTGTTGTGCAAATTAGCCAATGACATCAAGTGCAACACACCTTCCAAGTTCCCTTGCACATAGTTCAGACCTTTCTTAGTGGCTGAAATGTGAATCGGTCCAATGAGGAAATAGCCTTCTTGTTGCTGAGAAAAAAAAGGCGTAATCCAATCTGTAAAATGAAATCGTGTTTTCGCTGAAGCCAAGGTGTGCTCGGCGGCGTACACAACCTGACTGGTATGGTCAAAATAATCTCGCATAAATTGTTCGACTGGTAGAACCCCTTTTTGAGGTTGATAGCCCCAGAGTTCGGCGATCCGAACCTGCTCGTTCATACCAAGGACATCACGAGCTTTACCCGCATGAAAATGCATTTCATTGCGTAATTTCAATAAGAATTGATAGGCGGCCATCAAATTCTCAAAATCGTAATCAGAGATCGCACCATTTCGATAAAGTGCCTTGAGATCGGATTTTCCAAATTTGGTGAACCCCACCCAACGCACGAGTTGGATGTCCCGCAAACCTCCTTTGGTTTTTTTAAGGTTGGGTCGCAAGTAGAACGCCGTATCCCCATGGGTTTGCCGTTCTTCAATCCTGGCCCGTTCTACAGCCCGGACCAAGGCGTGTGGTCGACGCTGTCCCTGGCGGGCAAGCCGCGACAAAAACTTGGAATAAATGCCAACGCTGCCGGCGAGATATCGTGACTCGACCAGCGAGGTGAATATTTTGATGTCTTTCAGTCCAAGGGAAACGGCATCTGCGGGAGTTCGGCTGCTAAAACCCAAATCGAAACCGACATCAACGATATTCTGCGAAAGCCGCCGAGCAAATGACTCGACAAGTGGCTTGACATCGGGACGATAAAGCAGCATCAGGTCCAGGTCGGAAAACGGTGCTAAGTCGCGCCGACCATAACCACCGTGAGGAACTAACGCGATCTTATTCTCGAGCTTCGATCGGTCTCCATCGGTGGCAAAGTCCATGCCTTCATGGATCAGTTCCAGCAACAGCGTGTCTGCCAAGTCCGCAAAACTCGCGGTAATTTGCTGGCCTGAAATTCCAGCATCATGTTCGGCACGTATACCGCACCGTCCCTCGTTCAGTTTTTGCCTGGCGTCCTCAACGATTGGCAGCATCTAGCCATCTTTGACAGTTGATCTTCGGCTTTCCTCGGATTGTTTCCGGCTATCCGTTGGAAATCGATTTTCAACCCCTTGAAAATCCAACTATCTCAAAGGGCTTCGCCGCCCACTTCACCGGTTCGAATGCGGATCGCCTCGTCAAGAGTCGAAACAAAAATCTTGCCGTCGCCGATTTGTCCTGTTTGAGCGGTTTTCAACATGGTGTCAACGACCTTGCTCAAGTTGTCTTGAGAACAAACAACCTCGATTTTCACTTTGGGGACAAAGTCCACGGCATATTCGGTACCCCGGTACATTTCGGTGTGGCCTTTTTGCCGGCCAAATCCGCGGACCTCAGTAATGGTCATTCCGTCGATTCCGCACTCCGAGAGTGCATTTTTTACGTCTTCCAGTTTGAAATGGCGAATAATAGCTTCAACTTTTTTCATAACAACTCCCTACCGATCCAACGGATGTAGATAAACCGCAGTCATTGATTTTACCGCTTGGCGTTTCTTTTTTGAAGCGTTAAACGGAATTTTGATTCGGGAATTGGTTACGTTCTTCGTCACGGACAATGATTCGGGTCACCGGAATCACATTAATTCCGACTTAGGTTAGAAAAGTCAACTTCCAGAAGTTTTGCAGATCCGAAGATCTACCGGGTCCTAAACCTCTGTTCCCCAGCGATCCGATTGATATCCTTCAAGCCCAGGTAAATAAATAGATCAAAGATCTCCTGCTTCGTCAGTGTTTCCAGCAAATTGGCCGGCATCACACTCGTTTGACTTTTTTTCCTCGCTGTGATGCTATCTGCGGCAACTTGAATCTTGCTCCCATCCAACTGCAAAATGATTAGCGTCTTGTCTGGCCCAGGAACGATCACGCCTTCAAACTGCCGACCATCATCGGTCGCAATCAACTCAGACCGGTATTGATCGGAAATCACCTTAGAAGGGTGAATGATCGATTCTAGAATTTCCTTGGTCGTAAACCGCCTCGCGACGGTCGTCAGGTCTGGGCCAATGGATTCACCGTAATTGACATATCGATGACAATTGGAACATTGGGCCTTCTTGAATACAAGTTTACCGTTGGCCTTGGATTCCTTGATCGCTTGTTTGTTTTTCAAAAATTCATCGCTTGTCTTCAAAACTTCATCGACTAAACTCGCTGTCCACTTGGTGGATCCGGATTGCGTGTGAAGCTCTGCCGGCATTTCGTCAGGATACGTTTCAGTGAACCACTGCTTCCAACCGTCAACTGCTGCTACAGGATCCAGTTTGTTTTTGGATGCTTTACCGGTCCAGAATTCGAGCAAGTCCAGTGCCGCAAGCTTACCGAGACTGTCGAGTTCTTGCGCCTTGACAATCACCATGCGATAAAATTTTGCCCCTTCCGGTTTTTGGGGAACCCTGAGCAATGATCGCATCACTTCCGCCGCTTCCTCATCAACCTCATTGATGCTGGCAATCAAGTAAGGCCAATTCTCGCTGTTGGGGTTCAGGGAAAGTGCAACGGCAACATGTTTCCTCCGAAATTCATCTCGGCGCCAAATCTCTCGCAGATATTCTTGCCCTTGCTTACCCCCGCCTTGAGCGAGCACTGCAATGATCCCTTTCTTGATATAGGTATAAGTTTCCTTGGTTTCCTTTTGAATGGTTCGATCCAACAGAATGAGGCTTTTGAGCAGAGCCGCATCGAGTGTTTTAGGGAGTTGATAAAATGCACTCATGGCCGCATTCGGCCAAGAGTGGCCATTCTGGATCACGGCAATGGCTTCCCGTTCATTGAATTCCCTGGCAAACTCGCGCACAGCGATTCGGATATAGGCACTGAAATTTCCAACTCGGTCCTGTCGCACCTGAGTTTCCAGGAAATCAATCAGTTCCAGTTTTTGAGAAGTCGTCCAGCCAGAACGAATCAACTGCATGTGCAGAGCAATATCAATCCGGTCTTCCAATGCATGTTCGGGTGACTTTAAGTAGGAAAGTAACCGCTCAAATGTCGACTCGACTTTCAGGCTTGTTAAAATTCTGGCAAGTTCCCGGTTCATCAAAGAATTTCCAGAAGGAAATTCTTCCGCAATCCGGTTTCCAAATGCCGGAATTTTTTCGGGTTCAATCTCTCCGAGTTCAATCACCACCTGGACCAGCCGCAGCATTTCCAAAAAGTTCTTGTCAGAAATAAAATCATCCAGGAACTCACTGGCACGGGCCAAGATCGCATAAGCATGATTTTTGTTAGGATTGGCAGCGATTAATGCCAACGAACCCCGGATAAACTCTGTTTGCTCCCCGCTGGAAATCACTTGATCCCGGTAAGTTTCAACGACTTGCTTTTCTAGGAGTTTACGGGCTGCCAGTGATTCAAACCGATCTTCGGAAACCAACAGCGGGCTAATTTGCTCATAGGAAACTTGAGTATTCAGGGAAGCAAGGCTCTCGCAAACCACTCTTCTGACCGCGGGACTTTGATCTCCCAGCATTTCAATTAACCGTTTTTCGGATTGCTTGGGATTCTCCAAAAGCATGGCCCGCACAGCTTTTGCGCGGACACTAGAATTGTTGTCCTGGCTCAAACGTCTCAGTAGCGTTTCACTGGGAATAGGACCGAAAAGCATCATTAATTCGATTGCCCGCAACCGATAGTTCTCGGGATTCTTTGAGCTGAGGGCAACTCCCACAACGATCCTGTCCCATTCCTCCGCCAACTCGAGTCGCAGTTCTGCCAAATTTTGTCGTCCAAATGCACTCTGGGGCTGGGGCTGGCGAATGATCTTACTGAGGTTGTCGTTGAACTGGGTATAGCCTTTGGGAACCTTGCCTTTCCATTTGACCCGGTAAACTCCTCCATTGGTCATGCGCCCGCCGGTCGAAAAATACAGAGCACCGTCGGGCCCAACCGCCAAATCCGTAACGTTCAGTGGGCTCCCTTCGACAAACAGTTCTTTTTTAGCTTTATAGGATGCACCCTCCTTGGTTAAAGCAACATTATAGATTTTCCCGCCTGACCAATCGGCGATGAACATCGTTCCTTGGTATCTCACCGGAAACATCACATGATCATAAAACACCATTCCAGTCGGCGAACCTCGGCCGGTCTTGGCAATCGGGGGAAGTGTATCCAGGTAGTAATGAGGCCATTTGGCCCAACCACTTCTCCAACCATAATCTGCACCCGCCACGACATGGTAAAGATTTGTCGGCCGATACCATGACATGCCATAATCCGTTTCCATGTCACTATCATAGGTAAACAGATCTCCTGATTGGTTAAACGCAAGGTCGTACGAATTTCGCAATCCGCCTGCGAAAATTTCGACGTCCTCTCCGCTCAAACCGGTTCGGATCAACGTGCCACCGGGCGCCTGGATTCCCTTGGCATGGCCGCTTGGATCTTCATACCGTTTCACAATCGAACCTTCATAGAAATTTGAATAAGGGCTGCTGTTTTTCGGGATCCCGTCATAGGCAACATGATTTCCAATGGACACGTAAATTTTTCCGTCATTGCCTAGGGCTAACCCGTGGGTTCCGTGCTCGCCCGGATAGCCTTTAAAGGCCAAAATCTGCACAATTTCATCAATCTCTTGGTCCAATTCGCTGTCCTTCAGCAAAAACAAACCTGGCTGATTTTTATAAATTCCAGTGACATAAATCTCCCCATTGAGAGGCAAAATGCCTTGAATTCCTTTGACCTCGTTGGTCAATCGTTTGATCCGTGCCGAGTCGGTTTTCGCTTGAGGGTCCAGCAATAACAATCCACCCTTTTCGGCAGAGGCAATGATTTGACCGAATTCATTTAATTCAAATGCGATAATCGAACCCACCTCTTCATCTGCAAAAACGTCTTCCACATAAAACTCAGTTTCCGCATCTTGACGATTGGGCTGGGGGCTGGTTTCTACCGATTGGCCGGTTTCTCCCGTTACGATTTTGACCGGACGATCCCAAGGTGGAGTCGAACCCAACTTGCCCAAAGCAACCGCATTCTTCCATTTGGAATCGCTAAAAAATTGAAATTTCCAAATGGGGAGCGGTGATGAACTAACTTTCCAAGAGGGGTTCGTCGAATAAAAATCCCACCCTTTACCTTGTTCCTTGACCTGAACTCGAGCCGCAAACGCCGCGGTCGAACCAGTCACGTTATCCACCCGAACTGCAATGACATTTTTTCCCTTCTTAATCGCCTGGGTAATGTCATACCGATCCAGAACGTCAGTCCCTTTTCCGCTGCCAATTTTTTTGTTGTTCAGAAAAAGTTCATATTGATCATCAGCCGCAATAAACATCTCCCCCTTTTCTACCGATTCCGCCTGAAAGGTTTTCCGGTAGTAGGTTGACACTTTGGGGACCTTCTTTTGGGACCAATTCGGATGCCAAATCCACTGTGCCTCTTGCGAATGCAAACAAAATGAAAACCCAAAAAACAGGATGCCGAAACAGGCCATTGGGATAGATACTTTGATTTTCATGCTTCAAGCCGAAAAAGAACCAATACGCGCACGACGATCCAGCAAAATCTGAATCACCCGCGAGACATTAGCAGAATCCAATTCCCCTTCGCAATGCCGATCAAAACCATGAAAATCAAAACGTTGTTGTCCCAAAACACACCGAGGAGAAGCCCGCTGCTAGCGTTTTTGATCTGCCTTCATTTTCAAGTGACAAGTTGATATGTTCCGCAAGTGAATGTTGGGTTTGCCTGGAATCGACAGTAGGTTTTGAAGACATGTTCCGCGGAAATATTTGGAGGATTCGATCCCTAACGTTTGAAGTCTGCCTACTTCTGTCGACTTCGTTTCTCGCCGCCCAGGATAAATTCCCAAAATCATGGGAAACTGACAGCACCCTAAGATCGATCTTTTTTGTTGATTACGACTTCGGTTGGGCCGTAGGTGATAAAGGCACCATCTTGCGAACGGATGACGGCGGCAGAACCTGGAATTCAATTTCTTCACCAAGAGACGTCATCTGGAACCAAGTCTTTTTCAAAGATGAAAAAGTAGGCTGGATCGCAGGTGGCCATTACCGTGGACCGATGCAACGAAGCATCGGCGTCCTCATTAAAACCGAGGATGGGGGCAAGTCTTGGAAAAACATCTCGCAAAACGGTCTCTCGTTCATTCGCAAACTCCAATTTGCCGATGCTCAGCTTGGCTGGTTATTCTGCGATGCTAACCCTCTCTATCCCAGCGGACTGCTAACAACCTCTGATGGCGGAAACACCTGGAGGGCAGCGACCGGGAAAAACAACCATGTTCTCAAACGGGTTGCCTTCTCTAATTCTGGGAATTGGCTAGGCATCACCACTCGCCATCAACTGCTGGAAAGTAAAAAGCAAACTACCCTAA
>JAZABE010000080.1:0-6855 GCA_036137535.1 Planctomycetota bacterium
ACCTGTTTCGCACGCGTAATACTGTCCCGTCAACGTTAGACACTCCAACACTAGTTGGTGATTTCTTCGCGGGCTTCCAAATCCTGTACTTCTTTTTTGCTCAAAACACCAACCAGTCGGCCCCGTCCCCTGAATCCATCAAAGCTGAACAATTCCACTTTTACGAAAACTAAACCAGTGGACTTATCCAGCGATTCAGTGATCTTAGAAAACTGGTTCTTGGTCACGGGAGTCGCCAGATCTACCAGAATCATGAACGGCTGCTCGTCCATCCCGTAGATATTGTGGAGTTCAAGCTTCCTCACTCCCACGGTAAATTCCTCTTGGGATTTGGGGGTCACCAAGATCAAACTCCCAACCACAGTGCGGGAACCACCTTTCCCACCAGAGCAACCCGGGGAACCGCTCAGAATCGTTACCGAGACAACCGTCAATGCCAGCAGTTGAAATCGTAAAAGACCAATCGGCGTGAACATCGTAATCAACCTCCAAGACAACCCTAATCAATACCGAGAAACCTTCAGACGGAAAATTTCTTTTCGCATTCCAAACCCAGGATCGGCATCACCATCTCAACCAAATCTTACCGTAATCCACAAGCATTGATCTAGTCATTCTCAAGTAAAAACACTTTTTTGTACTTCAGCCATCCGCGATCCTCGGTGCCAGACTCTCTCCGACAAAGGAACCCGATAGGTTCCTTTTTTTGGATTAAGAACATCGATGGCATTGCCCTGTTGTGGACAGGCAGTCAACACCACGACACAATGGATCCAGTACCGCAGCAACCTGGTTTCGCAACGCAACCGATTCCAACCAACCTCCAGCGAGCCGACATGATGAAAACTGGTTTCACAACCTTCATTTGTATTTTTGCTCTGACCATCGATGTGGGTGCCCAAGATCGGACGGCGCTTCGGCAAGCGATTGACACCGACTATCAGGAGTATCTATGGCCGTTGTTCGATCATTTTCATCGCAACCCGGAACTCTCACTGGTCGAGGTAAAAACAGCGGCCCGCCTAGCAAAAGAACTAAGGGCTGCGGGATGCAAGGTGCGCGAGGGTGTGGGCGGTACCGGCATAGTCGCGATTTTGGACAACGGCCCGGGACCGATGGTCATGGTTCGTGCCGACATGGATGGCTTGCCAGTCGAAGAAAAATCAGGACTTTCAAACGCATCCCAAGTTCAACAGGAAAGCCCGATCACCGGGAAAATGGTCCCTGTAATGCACGCGTGTGGTCACGACGTGCATATGACCTCACTGGTGGGTACCGCTCGCCGCATGGCTGCCCTCAAGGACCAGTGGTCGGGAACGTTGATGTTGATCGGTCAACCAGCCGAGGAACGAGTTACCGGCGCCAAAGCAATGATGCAAGACAATCTCTGGGCTCGGTTTGGAAAACCGGATTACGCACTGGCCTTTCACGTCTGGTGTGGAGGAAAAGCAGGAAAAATCGCGGTTTCCGAAGGCAGCCCTTATGCCGGTGCCGATTCAGTCGACATCGTTGTACACGGTGTCGGAGCCCACGGTGCCTCACCTCACCGGGGTAAAGACCCGATCGTGCTCGCCTCGCAAATCGTCCTGGCGCTGCAAACCCTGGTCGCACGTGAATTACCACCGCGAGATCCGGGCGTGGTGACGGTGGGTTCATTCCACGCGGGCACCAAGCACAACATTATTTCCGATCAGGCGGTACTGCAATTGACCGTTCGCAACACGAGCCCCGAGACTCGGAAACTGCTGCTCGACGGGATCAAGCGTATCGCCAAAAACCTCGGCCGGGCTGCTGGTTTACCCGACGACCAATTGCCCGAAGTGATCTTTTCCGAGTCCACACCACCGACCATGAATAACAGTAAATTAGCCAAGCGTTTTCGCAAAGTCTGGAGCGAAAACATAGGCGAATCGATCCTGATGGAAGAAGCGTTTGTCAGAAAATACCAAAAAGGGATGGGCGCCGAGGACTTTCCATTCTTCACAACGGATCCTCCCATCCCCAGTGTCTATTTTTCTGTGGGCGGGACCCCAGAGTCAGAGATCGCTGCCGAAGAATCCGGCGGCGCCAAGGTCCCATCGCACCATTCACCTTTTTTCAAAATTTCACCCGAACCCTCCATCAAAACGGGGGTGGAAGCGACCGTCTTGGCAGCGCTCGATTTAATGAAAAAGTAGTCAATATTCAATTCCAAAGAAAGCAAAGAACCCCCGAAACCTGGGCACAAACTGTCTGGATGCTCAATGGTGAAAACACTAGACTTGTGGATTGTGGAAACTGAACCGGAGAATGCAAATGCCCAAATTAAATGTTGAAGGACACGGTGAATTTGAAGTGGAAAAGGGGTCACGCCTGGTCTTGGCTCTGACCGATGTGGCCAATGTCGATCAGCTCCATGCCTGTGGTGGCAAAGGCCGTTGCACAACCTGTCGAGTTGAGATCACTGACGGTGAACCGGCACAAAGGACGGCTACCGAGAAAGAAACACTCGACGCCCGAGAGCTGTCGGGAGTTCGGCTAAGTTGTCAGGTTTTATGCCAGAATGATATGAATGTTCGGGTCATTAGTCGTCTCGAAGGCAGTGGCCGAACGGATGCAGGCAGTCGCCCGGATGACGAGTTGCAGCCGCAGCCGGTCCAATGGGTCGATCCCTAAATCGGCAATAGAACATCCGGCATGCTCTTGGTGTAGTGAAGTGAAAGACAAGGTGCGCTGAAAAATCGAATCAAGTGATTCCACTGGTTTCAACTGGTTGGACACCGGTCATAGGCGGCAAACCTCGATTCCCAACGGGTTGATCTCGTCGTCACGATCGTTCGGCATTGCGGACGGGAATTCCTGATTAGTCGCACTCGACAGGTTACCCCGCGTATTCTTGCCCGGTCCAGTCCATCGGTTTCAAGTTGACTTCGGACGACAGTTGTCCCTAGCATCCCTCTTCAAACCTAGTGACACTTGCCCGAGAGCAAGCTGCTGAAGTGAAAGTTGCGAGGGGCTCCACACCCGGCGTTTGTTTTCACTAACATCAAAAATCAAAGCCAAGGGCATCCTACTGACAACGACCAATATGACCAATTTTTCAGGCAAAACAAATTCCTCAAAAGGGTGACATCCCCTGAGTTTGTTCATTTTTTTAGGCAAAAAGATCCAAGAATGAAGGCGACTGAACGAATCACCAGAAGCAAAAGCCACTTTGGCCGGCATTCTTAATCCTATCGACTGGTCTTGCGAGGAAATTCTAATGGATTCAAAAACCTGTTCAGATTGTGGAACAACCATGGAAAGCGGTTTTATCCCCGACTTTGGCACCGGCATCCGGCAAATGGTCTGGCACCAAGGAACGCCCGAAGCACGAAATTTTCTAGGACTCAATACCGGCACCATCAAAGTGGCCCCGGAGGAGTTTGTACCGCTGACCGCCTACCGCTGTGTCAACTGTGGTTCGCTAAAACTTTATGCTCAATTCGAAGAAAACTAGGATTAAAAGTCTTAAACGCTCTCTCTCGGTTGGCGACTCGTGCCCGGAAAAACGCAATGCCAGCAATCGCAGAGCGTCCTACTTTGTCAATTGGGTTGTGAGCTCGGTCGATAATTTCCGTCGGGCAGACGGGTAGGCAATCGGTAATCAGGGTGCGTCAAAAGGCGGTAGAGATTTTGATCTCCCTGTTTAATTTTTTCAGGTGTGTTCAATCGCCACTCGTGGCGAATTTCCTGAAAACGTCCTTGGTAATCCTGCGCCCCCAGTAAAGACGTCAAACCCCAATAAAAATATTCCGTCGCCTGGCACTCATAGTCGCAGCTACGGTCATCATAGGTGTACCAAGCTTGCCGAGGATAAACCCTCGGCACACGGAAAAACCTACCTCCCCGAGCTTTGTCCATCGCATTCGCCAATTCAGTTCCCGGTTTTTCTCCAAAGACCTTGGGATAGGCAAAGGCATATCCGGCGTGAGTGATCAGGTGAAGCACCTCTTCAAGGCTCGCGTCAAATCGACCAACCGCGGCCCCGCCGGGAATCGTTTCTTCCCCGTAAAGTGACTGCAGGATCATCCGGTCCCAAACCTGCTCCGGAATCAACCGGTGCAAGCTACGCTCCCGTTTTTCCGCTGATCGTTCCGTTGCGAACATCACCAGAGCAGCCGAACGGTCGTTCATGCACTGAACCACTTGGGGATTGTCCGGTTTTCCATCCGCATCGTTGTCCAGGTATTGCGCCAGAATATGGGCGGCGTGCTTGACCTTTGAGTTTGGCGTTTTATTCGTAGCGTAAATCTTCACGCCGAAAATGGTCACTTCCTTGGCAAAGACCCGTTCAAAACCAGCCGGGGCTCTGGGGCCAATGGGGCCAATTTTAATTTCCGGCACCTTAAACACTGGAGACCATCCCGAGGTTGGATTGAAACGCGTCTCCTGTCCCGACACGTTCCATCCGAAACCAATCACCAAGAGCAGGAACAGCCGGTTTGTTTTGTGATTCATTTACTCAACAATCATTTCTTCCGGGGCATGAACCACAAGTTTCTCACGGAACCAGTCCGACTCAGCCCCGACAGAAAAAACCGAGCTGAAATCATCAACCCCTTGCTTTTTCTAGGAAAATCATCATTAGCAATCCCATGAGACAAAGGATTTCTTCCTCTGCTGAAACCTCGGAAAGCTTGTCGATCTTGAACAAGCTCCCCAAAAGACTGGGTGACTTGGTAATTCTGAAAAGCTCTGTCCCGTCTTCCTTTTTCAGAACATAGGAAGGGTTAAAGACATAGTTGCAAAAGAGTCCCAACAGCGGAACATCCCCCATGATGCCATCGATTACCTTGGCAAAAGGTTTTTCCTCAACGATGGTGGCCAACTCACTTCCGTCCCAGTCGTTGAGCAAATAGGTTGCCCTCCATAAAGAACGCAATCCTTTCCTCTTGATCGATCCAATCGACTGCTCCCCCTCAACAAAAATACCGTAGGCTGCCCTGAAATCGATAACCCTGTCGGCCTTGATAGTACAAACGCGTTTTGACTTGGTCGAGTCCTGAAAAACCTCCAACTCCTCCTTGAGTTTAAGGATTTTTTGACGAGCAAAGGCTATCGAATTACCATCGGCATCGATCATGTTTGCCTGGCGGGCAATGGCGATATTCTTGAATTTTAGATGGACTGGATATTCCATGGACTCACAACTCCCAAAAAATGACTCACAGGGCTACCCACAGATTCTAGTCAAAACCCGTTTGGAGCACAGGACAGTTTCTCGGTGAATATCGGCTAATGTGGAACAATCCTTTTCTTTTTACCCAAAACCAGTCAGTCTAATCCAATCCAACCTAAGTTGATTCCAAAGTGAATTTGCATTT
The DNA here is from genome assembly GCA_036137535.1 of Planctomycetota bacterium. Taxonomy (GTDB): domain Bacteria; phylum Planctomycetota; class Planctomycetia; order Pirellulales; family Pirellulaceae; genus JABAAE01. The sequence continues at coordinate 5,346 of JAZABE010000080.1, forward strand.
TCCCGGTAAGGTTGGGATACTGGTTTAAACGACTTTCACTATCAATGTTCATGACCAATTTCGAACTCAATCGTCGACAGGCTCTTGCAGTAGGAAGCCTAGGTTCACTCTCTTTAGGCATGCCAGGAATGGTCCTCGGCTCCGACCAGCTCGACCCCAAGGGGAATGCTGTCAGCTCCGAAAAATCCTGTATTTTCATCCTGCTCTGTGGAGGCCCGAGTCATGTCGACACCTGGGACATGAAGCCCAATGCACCGGACACGATTCGTGGGCCCTACAAAACCATTTCAACTAAAGTCCCGGGGATGCGTCTCAACGAGATGCACACAAAACTGTCTCAGGTTACCGACCAGTTGACACTCATCAACTCCATGACTCATCCAGGCGCCATCAGCAATCATTTCGATGCAATGCACAACCTGTTGAGCGGACAATCGACTAAGCGAGTCCAACAGGGCGTTTCCGATGACCAGCCTTACCTAGGCTCATTCGTTGCCAAACACAAACCCAGTAAACGCAATGTTGTTTCCAATGCCTGGCTCATCAAGTGTGTCGGACCACCCGTATTTTGTGCACCCAACATTGGAATCGGTGGCTATCTGGGTTCTGCCTACGCACCGGTGTTTGTGGGTTCAGCCAACAACCACCCCGCCATGGAAAATTTTAAGCCACCCCCGATTTACGACATGGGAGACAAGCAGCGTTTGGAAGACCGCCGGACATTGCTGGAACAAATCGAAAGCAGCACATTGGATCGAGTTACCAGCGAAAACGACTGGGCAGACCTTCGTGAAAAAGGTTATGAAGCAATGACGCGCCCTGAAGGTCGGGATGCATTTAACCTGAGCAAAGAGCCTGAAAAACTACGAAACCAGTACGGGATGCACCCACTAGGGCAAAACCTGCTGCTGGCTCGCCGAATGGTCGAAGCCGGGGTGAGATTTGTAACCGTCAATGGCTGGACGGGTCAGGCCTCTCATGACAAACAAGGGCCTCCCAGTAGTAGCTGGGACATGCATGGTGGAAACATGGGTATGGGAAATGCCTTTGGGAACGGTTCCTACGGTATGGGTTTCTGTTTACCCCGCCTGGACCAAGCCCTCTCGGCACTCCTGACCGATCTCAAAGATCGCGGCATGATGGAAAATACCTTGGTCGTTGTCACGGGTGAATTTGGACGAACCCCCAAGGTCCTGACTCAACAACCACCGGGCCGACAGCATTGGCCCCAGTGTTTTTCTTCGATTATGGCCGGCGCTGGAATCGCCAAAGGAAAAGTCTATGGCAAATCAGACAACCACGGGGCAAAAGTCACCAGTAACCCGGTCCGACCCGAGGATTTTGCAGCAACCATCTATCACGCACTCGATCTCCCCCTGAACGCGCCGCAAAACAATACAGGGTTTTCCATCCCGATTACCACGGGCAAACCCATCATGGATTTGTTCGGCTAGGGTTTTCTCTACCCGAACTATACTGCACAAAATCAAACCGGTTCTCCCTAACCCTG
>JAZABE010000081.1:0-4971 GCA_036137535.1 Planctomycetota bacterium
TAGCCTGCTTTTTGATGTGGCTGTTTTGGGGAGTGCGTCACACGGATCTTGGCCCCTTTCGGGCAATTCGGTATCAATCTTTGTGCGAACTGGAAATGTCCGATCAAGATTACGGTTGGACCATCGAAATGCAAATCAAGGCCGCGGAACAGAAACTCAAGACTACTGAAATGCCGGTGTCCTATCGTTGCCGAGTTGGGACAAGCAAAATCAGTGGAACAGTTTTGGGTTCGATTAAAGCCGGCTACAAAATTCTTTTCACGATCTTTCGATACCGTTTTCTCGGGCGAAAGTGATTGTCGTCAAGTTACTTCATTGCGTTTTCAAGTTTTGCATCAGTCTTTGTTTGAATATTCGTTTTCAATTGCTTTCCGGATGAATTGCGGCCGATCGGTTGTGATCGACTGAGCCCCCCAGTCCATGAATTGTTGGGCGATTTTCGGGGCATTGACTGTCCAGACATGATATTCAAATCCTTCGCTCTGGATAGCTTTGATGAAATTCCTGTCTTGGCGGGTTTGGGTTGAACTGAAACCGTCAGCTTGGATGTCTTTCAGTGTTTTGACCACCAATTCAAAGCTCGGAGACGCGGAGCCCTTTTGGGTTTTGAATCCCGATAACCAGTACGCTTTGTGTTTAGATGTTTGTTTTTTAAATTCCTTAATCACTTCGCTGTTGAATGAAATTACGATAACTTGGTCCGCGCTTAAATCGGAATGGTCGATTTCCCTGGTCAGGAAAGGAATGATTTCGGGTCCGCATTTGATTTCCACGTAAATTTTTTTTCCAGGCGGAACCGTGGCGAAAACCTCGCGGATCGAGGGAATTCGAACATCTTTGTATTTTTTGTGTTTATAGGAACCGACATCGAGTTTGCGGAGTTCAGCCAGAGTTGAGCTCGAAACCGATAAGTCTTGGCTGGAATATTTTCCTGTTGTTTTGTTGTGGATGCATACGATTTTTTGATCCTTGGTAAGGTAGAAATCACCCTCGATTGCATCGGCGTGTTGGTCCCAGGCAAGCTTGAATGCTGGAATCGTATTTTCCGGTGCGTCGTAAGAAGCACCTCGGTGTGCAACGATTAAAGGGGATTGTGAAACGGCGTGATTTGTAAATGACAAAATGAGTAGGAGGATTAGGAGTTTTGAGATTGACATCTGAGGTTGGTTTCCTGGACTGAAGTAAAGCTAGATCATAACAAAAAGAATCAGGAAGTTTGGTAACGGGGGTGTTAGGCCGCGAAAGATTTCAGCGATGAAAATCAGTTCAGACACGCCAAGTCTATGCTGTTTTTGAATAATGGTTTTTGGATTGAACCTTGGTGACAGCTGGGTTTGGATAGAATGCAAAGCCGCTCAAGAAATAAAAAAACCTCGGCGAAGAGCCGAGGTTTTTTTTACTGCGTCATAACCTTGGTTTAGCGATCCTTAAAGTCTAGGTACCACCAGCCGTCGTCCCATTGGAGAGTGACTTTTCGCCATCCAAGTGGAACTTGCGGGTAAGGATAGAATGGTCCGATGTAGGGCCATGCTGTCGGTGAGTACGTTTTTGGGTAGGTGACCGCACCGTAATTGGGGTGAGGTGCGTAACTTGGCCATGCGTAGTTTGGCAGGCCAGGTGAATCGTAACGAGCACCGTTGGCTGCCGAAGCGGGCATGTAATTGGGAGCCTGAAGAGCTGCCTGACCCTGCACAGGGAGTGGTGCTCGTGGAGCAGCTGCTCGTGCCGGCAACAGTGCGATTTGTTGTGCAGGAGCAGGTTGGGCAACAACTTGTTGAGCCGGCGCCACTCGAGAAGGTCTATTGCTCACATAATCAATCCCATCCGCCGGTTGCGTGTATTGGGCCGGTTGAGTTACGGCGACACGCGGTTTTTCCTGAACAGGTTTAGTCGCTGATGCCTGTTGAACTCGAGAAGAGTCTGTCGTGGCTTTAGCTGCGGTAGCAGTTTGCGATTGAGCCTGATCGAGATAGTCAAAATTTTGGGTAGGCTTCGTGGACTGAGCCGTTTTGGTTATCGCTACTGGCTTGGTTTCTTGGACCAGTTTGGGAGCAGGTTTGTGACGAATTCTCGAAGAAGTTGCTGCGGTTGGCTTAGGCTTGGCTGCCACCTTTTCAGGTTTGGGTTGGGCCTTTTCAGGTTTGGGTTGAGCCTTTTCAGGTTTGGGCTGAGCCTTGGCTGGTTTGGCTGCAACCTTTTCAGGTTTCGCCGCAACTTTTGAAGTTTCAGGGACTCGCTTAGCAGGCGAAGCTTTTGGAGCCGGTTTTTCGGTGACCGAAATGTTGTCCCGGATTTCAACCACACCCAATCCTTTGGCTTGTTGAGCCAGGGTTAGCACCAAGTTTTTGTGACTTTTGGAACCAACTTGACCGCGGAAATAAACAACTCCACTTTTGACTTCCATGTCCAGTGTAAAGTCTTTTAATGAACCGTCTTGCTTCGCGTTGGAAAGCTTTTCATAGAGGTGTTTAGCGATTTGCTCATCCTGAGATGGTTCAGGTTTCGCCGCAGGCTTGGCTGCTTTTTCGGGTTTTGAGTTCGCAAGAGCTTCTTTTGCTGGCTTGGTTTCGGCTGCAGGTTTTGCTGCGATCGAAATCCCATCACGGATTTCAACCACTCCTAATTCCTGAGCTTTCTGAGCCATTGTCAAAACCAAGCTCTTTTGAGTTTTAGAGGCAACCCGACCGCTGAAGTAAACGATGCCTTCCTTGACTTCCATGTCCAGGGAAAAGTCTTTCAACGAACCCTGTTGTTTAGCTTCAGACAGTTTTTTGTACAAATGGTTAGCAATTTTTTCATCGTCCGCATTCAAAACGGATCCAATGAAAAAGGCTAATGCTGCGAACATTATGCCAATAGTTTTGCGGCGCATGATTCCCTCCTGGATTGCATTGATCGCCAATGGTTCAGCACTTGCGTTTGGGTCATCGGCAGAGCCGACATCGCAAGTCATTTCCACGAAATGGTTGACAACAGTAAATAGGCCAACCCCAAAATTGTTTCGGGAAGCGAGTGTCGGAACACTAACTCCCTGCGCAAACATTTCAGGTGATTGTCCGATAGTATTCTTCGGTTCCAGCTGTAATCGAGTTGCTACTTTTTTCCGATTTTGTCGATCTTCGCGAAAAAGGCCGTTGCGCCGGTCGTAGTAAAACAGGGTGAATTGCCGTTAAAGTTTATGTATCTTTCCTGCCTCAAAAGACACCTGACTGAGTTTGGAGGTTCAGGTCGGAAATCCGCTCTAATTGAATAGAGGGCGAAACTTTGAAGTAAGTTCAGCGAATGAGTTGCGCGTGCGCCGGGTCACTGGTATTTCTCCATCATGCTAGCGATCATCTCTGCAGCTTTTTTTCGGGCCGTTGCCGGAGCGAGAATTTCAGCCTCGGCTCCGAGTGATAACACGCGCGGAATGATCTCGAGTTCATGTGAAGCCTGGATTTTTAGCTCAATGCTACCGTCCTTGAGTTGATTAACCTTTTGGCTGGGGTGCCATGGATCTTCAATGACCCATTGAGCCGCATATTCGCTGATCCAAATTTTGAAGTTTTTTGTGTTTCGCCCAGAAAAGATTCCGACGCTCTGAGAAATATGCGAACCCAGATCAAATCCTTTCGGCGGTTTAAACCATTCATCTAGGGCGGTCACTTTTTCAAAACGATCAAGTTTCCAGTGGCGAATTCCATTGGATGTACTCTCTTCGAGACGGTCGCTTTCCTGGGCTTGCTGGATTCTGGCAATGATATAGAGGCTTGACTGATAGAAGACAATTGCCAATGGCTCAAGTTTCCGGGTCGTGACGGGTTTGCCAAGCGGACGATAGGCGGCTTCAGCCACCCGGTGTTCCAAAATAGCGCGATTAAATGTCTTAATCATCCCATCGTGTTTTTCGTATGACTTTGCTGGAGTTCCCAGCACGTGCAGAATTTGACGATATTTTTCATAGTGATCGGTGACGGTGTCTGGCAGCTCCTCCTGAATTTTGTTCCAAAATGATTCGATTCCAATCCAAAATGGCGTGCCTGCCAGTGGATAAAGGAGATCACGCCCAAGCGACAATGCGATTAACTCAGTTGCTGAAGCTGTGATCTTATAGGTCGATTTTGCGCGGGGCCCAATTTTCCAGACCCGTCCTCTTCCAGAGTCATGAACGTCAACATCAATTCCCGCCATCTGAAGTGCTTCCAGGTCACGACGAACACTGCGGGTGTGAAGTGACTTTAGACCGAGTTCATCAACGAGATCGTCTCGAATTTCATCTAGCGTTTTCCCGTAGCGGACTCTTTCGAGTATTTGGAGGATTTTGTGTTGTCGAATTAACTGTTCGTTACGGGCCATCAGTGGCTCCCTGAAAAATTCTCGAAATGATCCTAAAAATAAGTCAGTCTAACTCAAGCTTGAACGTTCGTTTCGGTGGACAAATCTGACTGGATTTCAATCCGATTACGAATCGCCGAAAAACGGTTATATTGTGACGAGTTTCGCGGTTTTCGAATACCGGCGATTTTCCAATATCACTCGTACCCGAATGGGTTGACACCTCCGGTCAGTGGCATTCCTATGGCAAAACTTTATTTTTATTACTCCGCGATGAACGCCGGAAAAAGCACGACTTTATTGCAATCAGCCTATAATTATCGGGAACAAGGCATGCATCCGATGATCTACAAACCCCAAATCGACGATCGAAGTCCTCAGGGAAAGGCGACTTCTCGAATCGGGTTGTCAGCGGATGCGGTTACGTTTGACGGCAATTTCGATTTTTTCGTCGCGGTTCAAAATGAAATCCAAAATGGAAAAATTCACTGTTTGTTGATCGACGAGGCCCAATTCTTAACTCGGAAACAGGTTCTTCAGCTGACGCTGGTTTGTGATCGGTTGGACATACCGGTTTTGTGCTATGGAATCCGTACTGATTTTCGCGGTGAACCGTTTGAGGGTAGCCAATACTTGTTGGCCTGGGCAGAAGAAATG
>JAZABE010000082.1:0-6043 GCA_036137535.1 Planctomycetota bacterium
AAAACAAGAATCGAGGAAGCGGAGCACCTGCTCAAACAACTCCGCGACCCGAATGACCGGAAAGCCTTTGAGGATTGGATCGCGAAAAACGGTGTGACCCAGGACACGTTGGAAAAACTCCGCTCGATGGCTGCAGACCACAAAAATGAGACTGAGCACTCCCACGAAAAGGAAAAGGAAATCGACTAGCAGACGCAAACACTCCGTCGAGGCACCCCGAGAAGATAGAAACTCAAATCCACCGATCGCTAATTTTGGACAACCTATGAATCCGTTTCACAAACCACTTCATTACATAACTCTGCTGATGATACCGTGTTTGGCCGGGGCCCAAGAAAAACCCAAAGCCCTGCCCAAGAGCGTCAAACCTGGAATCAACAAATCATTTCTCGACCCCGATCTTGACGTTGATCAATATGTCAAACGATTTGAAATTGAAAGCCGTGAAGTGTATTCAGCACGCCACCGGGTATTGGATGCCTGCAAGATTACTGACGGTGATGTGGTCGCCGACATTGGCGCAGGCACCGGACTGTTTACGCAGTTATTTTCCGTCGAAGTCGGCAAAGGCTGGGTTTATGCCGTCGATATTGCTCCCCGTTTTCTCAAGCACATACAAAGCAGTGCCGAAAAAGCAAACCGAAACAATATCACGACGATTCTCTGCTCCGACAATAATTCACTGTTACCCGCCAATGCAATCGATATTGCATTCATTTGCGACACCTACCACCATTTCGAGTTTCCCAAAGAGACCCTGCAATCGATTCGAAAGGCCATGAAAGAGGATGGCACTTTAATTGTCATTGATTTTCACCGGGTCGAAGGAAAAACCCGGGAGTGGCTTTTCAACCACGTTCGAGCAGGCCAAGAGGTCTTCCAAAAAGAAATCGAATCGTGTGGCTTCAAAGTCGTTGCAGAAACACGAATCCCGGGATTCAAAGAAAATTATTTTCTAAAATTCGAAAAGACGAAATAACCGGGTTCGGGCGATGAGTGTCAATCGTGTGGTTTCGACTTGTCACAGCATTCTGAAGAGCACCAAAACAGAAACCCAAAGGATAGTTATCGCGGGTTCCCAAGCGGGGGATGGCAGAATTTTCGCGACCCGAAATCGACAAAAAACGTAAAGCGGGGCTTCTCAAAAGATCTTAATTCCACCCTTCCGCCTTGGGCTGAAACGAAAACGCCTTGCGCAACCCACATTTCAGGCTTAAAAACACTGTAACCTTCTTATTTTCACAGTCCTTCTTAGTCCCCGCATCCGCTGAACTTGGATCCCAGACGCGCCCCTGCGGACCCATTCGCTCCATGACGCCTCAATCAGGACTACGGCGAGATTCCAACGTCACGCGAGTAAGAAAAACCATATTTTTGCAGTTCAAGTTGATTGGCTGGCCGATACTCTTTACTATAAACGGCAAAGTCAAGCTAAAAGATGTGTTCCGTTCGGTCGATTCAAGGGAAAACGAGCAATGATGCGAACTCTAATTTTTTCGCTGGTGTCCCTCTTTTTTTTGGTTTCTACCTTGCGAGCTCAAACAATTGACTCGCTGATTTCATCTGAAAATCATTCTCTTGGGGTCACCCAATCTTCGGTCGGCTTAGTCGATGACCTAGCGTTCATTCGTCGAGTCAGTGTCGACTTGATTGGCCGCATTCCCACCTTACGTGAATTAAAAGAGTACCAGTCCTGGCCCGTCGCCCAACGTCGAAATCAACTCGTCGAAAAATTGATTGAGCACCCGAGGTTCGCCGATCGTTGGACGGTTTTCTTCGCAGATCTGCTTCGGTTGCGCAGTAATATCACCGGGGGATCCGCCTTGATCGCCCATGTGCATCGCGGCATCCGCGAAGATCTTCCCTACAACGAGTTGGCCGCCTCCTTGATTGCAACCAATGGGAAAGCGGGACGGAGTCCCGAAGTCGGCTTTATTCTAGGTGATAATGTTGACCCCTTGGCAATGGCCAGTGTCACAGCCCAGGTGTTCATGGGGGTACGCATCGGTTGCGCTCAATGCCACGATCACCCATTCGACGTGTGGACCCGGAAAGATTTCTACGGCGTCGCAGCCTATTTTGGAAAAACTCAGCGGTTTGAAAGCAACTTCACTCGTGTGGTTTACACAACTGAAGGTGAACGGACTACCGTCTTTTGGCCCCCGGAAGATGAAGCCGAAGAAACCGAAAGAAAACCATTAGCTCCTTCTTTTCCGTTCCCGTTGATTGATTCCAAGAAGACTCCTGACTTCATTGCTCGCTACCAAGCCTTGATGCAGCAAAAAGCAGATGCATTAGCCGCGAAAGACAGCTCTCCCTCTTTAGATGATTTACTGGCACAGGCCGATGACAAACTCGAGGCAGCCACCGGTGGAGCTGTTGATTTAGCAATTGCGGAAGCCAAGAATGAAATTTCTAAAATCGACGTCAAGGCAAGCCTTTACAAACAAAGCGTTTACCGGGAAACCCTGGCCAAGCAAATCACCAGCCCGCGTAACCGTTTATTTGCGGAATCGTTTGTCAATCGAATTTGGCGCAACCTAGTCGGCCGTGGCTTTGTCGAGCCGGTAGATGATTTCCGTGAAGACAATCCCCCCAGCCACCCCAAAACCTTGGCATTCATTGCTGATGAATTTGTTGCCAATGGCTACAATTTTAAACAATTGGTGAAGTCCATTGTGCTTTCTGATGTCTACCAACAAAAGCAAGTTCCACTGGGACTGAATGAACTGGAACAGGAAGAACTGGAAGCTGCATTTTTAGCCACACCGATGCGTCGCATGTTAAGTGAAGCACTTTACGACAGCATTGTCACAGCCGGCCATCTTTTTGACGTCAAATACCGTGCCGGCGAAAATAACAAGACCATTGAACAAGAAGTGCGTGTGCTGCTTGCAAGTTCAGAGCCGGAGCCAAATTTAGCTGCCGATTTACAAGGTCTTTCCGGAAACTCATCCCAAATGACTCAACCGGCAATGGCAATGAATCCTGGCAAAGGGACAGGGTACAAACTCGAAGACGGTATTGAGCTTGATTTTGATGCATTGCTTGAGGACAAGGAAGAAATCGAACTGGATCGCATGGTCGCCAAATCCCAAGCAGAACTGGAAGCAGAACGAATGCAGATGGAAAAACGGCAGCGTCCACGATCTGGCATGAAATATGAAACGAAAGTGGTTCAACGCACCATCGACGACAACCCGCGCTTTAGTTCAGCACTGCGAATGGCCACGCCGGCACCCATCGGACATTTTGTCCGCATCTTTGGTCAAACCTCTCGCAACGATTTGGGAGAAGCCCGGGACGACAACCCATCAATGCGACAGTCGTTGATGATGCTCAACGGTCGCCTAACCCTAGAAGCCTCACGTGTTGGAACACTTGAACCCATCAATCAATACTTGAACCCAGAGAAGCCGCAACTGGATCAAGCAATCCAACTGGCTTACCACGAAATCCTGACACGAAACCCTTCTGCAATCGAATTAGCTTGGGCAAAAGAAATCATTAGGGAAGCGAATTCCCTTAAAAAGGGAATGGCTGACTTGCGTTGGGTCATGCTCAACAGTAACGAATTCAGATTCCTGCCCTAAACCTTTAAACCTTATTGCAGCACCACACAAACCACCACTAATCATCGGGACTACCAACCGACGGGAGAACCAAACCCATGGCATGCACAGATTACAGGCTGAATCGAAGAACCATGATGGGCGCGACCAGTGCTTCCATCCTTGGGTTCAATATTCGCGATCTCTTAGCTTATTCCGGTTCGGATCATGAAGCCAAGGCAGAACACGTCATCCTGTTTTGGAATGGTGGCGGCATGTCACACATCGACACCTGGGACCCCAAACCCGGTCGACCCACCCAAGGCGAATTCAACCCAATTAGCACTTCGGCAACGGGTGTCCAAATTTCCGAGATTTTCCCGAAGCTGGCAAAGCAAATGCACAACGCCGCCCTTATTCGCTCGATTGCCGGCACCCAAGGAGCACATGGACGCGCTACCTACAACCTCCAAACCAGCTACTTGCCGGGGTCTAACCTGCGACACCCTGGGATTGGCTCAGTGGTTGTTCATGAACTGCAAAACAACAGTGATCTGCCTCCTTACATTACGATTAGCGGGCAAGCACCTCGCGCAGGTTACCTCGGACAAAAATGTGAGGCGTATTATGTCGCGGCCCCTGGTGAAAAAGATCCCTACTTGGCATTCCCAGCGGGGATTACGGAAGTCCGCGGGAATCGCCGATTAGAGCAACTGGCAAAATTCAATCAACGATTTATGGCAAAAAAGAAAGACGGCCGACTCAGCTCCACTCAGAGGTCGATCGAAGATGCAGTTCGCCTGATGCGTTCACCCGCACTGGAAGCATTTGAATTAGATAAAGTTGACTCCAAAACCTTGGACCGTTACGGGAACACAAATTTTGGACGTGGCGCTTTAATGGCCAAGCGACTGGTTGAAAAAGGGGTTCGTTTTGTCCAAGTTAACCGGGGTGGGTTTGACACGCACAGTGGCAATTTTCCAGCCATGTCAAATCATGGAGAAGCAATGGATCCTGCACTGGCTTCACTTCTTGAAGATCTCAGTGAATCCGGCATGCTTGAGAAAACGATGGTAATCATGCTCAGTGAATTTGGTCGAACGCCACGAGTAAATGACAACGCGGGTCGAGACCACTGGGCATCCGTTTTCAGTTGCTTGATGGCCGGTGGCGGCATCCAGGGCGGTCAGGTGATCGGTTCGTCCGATGAAGATGGAGCCATGCCGAAAGACCGACCGGTTCAAGTGGCAGATATTCACGCGACCTTGTGTCATGCACTGGGAATTGACCACACGAAAGAGGTCATGACTCCCTTGCTCCGCCCCATGAAACTCGTCGATGACGGCACTCCCGTAATGGAGTTGTTTAGTTAACCAGCCAGCTCGGTTGGTGATTCAAATACCCAGTAGTGTTACAATACAACCTGGCTTGGACCAACAAATGGGTCGGCCAGGTTTTTTTTGTCGAAATTGAATCCCACCTACAATTTGTTTGATCAATAGAATTGAGGTTTTCAACCCATGTTGCGTCTCCCTCTAAACGCTTTCAACCTCTGGATTAGCTGTGTGCTATTCACAGGCTTGATACCGAACTTGAGAGCTCAGGAAGAAAAAAGCACCGCTCCCACCGGGATGCGAGGATCTTTAGTGGAAGATCGTGCCGCCAGACAATTAATCGATGCTGGCGATGCGCGCCTGGACGCCAACGAAACTGACAAGGCGCTCGAAATTTGGAAATCGGTTATTGAACGTTACCCCAGAAGTCGTGTGCGATTCATGGCCCACATGAAACTCGGCAATCACTTCCTAGATCGTCAACGGGCCTACGACCGAGCCAGGTCGCATTTCGAGGAAGTCATTATCGAAACCAACCGAGACGATGCCCAACGGGCCGAAGCCATGCTCAATGTTGGAATCTGTCATTACTGGTCTCGCTTGTACGGCAAGTGCTTTCAAACCATGCGGAAAGTAATTGAACAGTTCCCCGTAAGCAGCCAGGTCAACAAGGCCTATTACTACATCGGCCTTGGACATTTCCAACAAGGACATTACAGCCGGGCGATTGAGGCCCTGGAAAAAGTAGGAACCACACTTACGGAAGAAGACAGCAACAATGAAAAACTGGAAGCCGGAAAACGGTTTTTCGTCAAAGTAGAAGACGCAGATTTGGCGGTGCTGGATGCAGAGGACAGTGTCGACATTGTCTGCAAGTCTTCCGGGGGTGACCAAGAAGTCGTGAAATGCTATCCAATCGGACGCAATGTTCGTATCGTGCTGGGATCAATCCCAACGGGCCTGGGCATTCCCAAATCTGGCAATGGGACCCTGGAGGTCAAGGGGGATGATACAGTTCAAGTCCTCTACAAAGATGCCCACACCCAAGAAAAACAAGTGGATGTGGAAGTAATCTCTGAAGTGACCGTGGTGGGCGACGGTGTCGTTCAGTTCAAAGATGGTGCATTCAACGAAACAATCAATGGCGTTGTCCTTGGA
>JAZABE010000083.1:0-2316 GCA_036137535.1 Planctomycetota bacterium
TTTATGCTGATGGTTCGGAAGAACTGTACAACACCCAAAAAGATCCCCACGAGTGGAAAAACCTGGCGAATTCCGAAGAACTTGTGTCCGTGAAAAACAACCTTCGTCGCTGGATCCCAAAGGTCAACCGAAAACCAGCACCCGGGAGTCGACACCGAATTCTCACCCACGAAAACGGAAAAACAATCTGGCAAGGTGAAGCCATCGAGCCAACCGCCAAAATTCCTGAAATTGATTAATCGCTGTTGGTTAAATCTCATCCAGATACCACCCCATTCATCACCAACCGATAATCCGTCTCATTTCCTCACCATTGGTTTTATTCAAAGCAACGCACCATGTATCGATTCCAAATCGTCATCACGACAGCCCTGCTCAGCCTCGCCCCTTGCATCAGCCAGGACCAAAAAACTGAACAAGGGTTTGTTCCCCTGTTTAATGGCAAAAACCTGAACGGCTGGCAGCGGGTCAACACCGCCGAGAGTACCTGGACCGTCCGGGAAGGCCAGTTGATCTGTTCAGGCAAACCGATCGGCGAGCTCCGCACCACCCGTATGTACCAGAATTTCATCCTGGAAGTTGAGTGGCGTCACATGAAACCCCGGGGAAATGCCGGCATTTTTGTTTGGGCAGACGATATTACGGCCAAAGGAGTTCCGTTTCATCGGTCCATTGAAGTCCAAGTTCTGGAAAATGCCTACGGCAACACTCGTGGATACACCACCCATGGCGACATCTTTCCGATTCACGGCGCCAAAATGGAACCAGTCAACGGGCGAGGCGGCAAACGGGCGTTTCCGACTGAAAACCGATCCAACCCCAGTCCGCAATGGAATCATTACCGAATTGACTGTCGTGATGGGAAGATTTCCCTCGCCGTCAACGGCAAGGTGGTCACTCGGGGAACCCAATGCAATCCCCGCAAAGGCTACATTTGCATTGAGTCGGAAGGGGGTATCGTTCACTACCGAAACTTGAACATCAAGGTTCTGCCAGACACGCCTATCCCAAAAGAATCGGTTGCCATTTCCGATCGGGGATTTCGTTCCCTGTACAATGGAATCCAGCTAGACGATTGGCACGTTGAAGGGGATTGGCAGCCCAATGATTGGCAAGTGGCTTACCGGGGAAAGACCGCCGGATCACTAACGTCTAAAAAAGAATACGGTGAAGCCAGTTTCATCGTCGATTTCCGATCATCCGCGACCCTGCCGCTTTTTGAGATTCGCGGCCTAACCATCAACCCCGCAAAATTCAAAGCCAATCTCCTTGCCAAGGGAAAGGGTTGGAATCGGCTTCAAATCCACTGCGACTCCAGCAGCATCACCGTCGAAGCGAATGGTCAACCTGCCATCGAAACGGTTCCGGTCCATGCCAAACCCAGCCCGTTAAAAATCACTGCCACCGCCCAGGCTGACCTCGCCAATTTTTACGTCCGTGAGACGAAACGCTAAGGCCGCAGACCGTGTCAAACCTAAAGGTTTTCCCCACCGCTGTCCCCCCTTCTCCCAACAAAAAAAGCCGCTCTCTCGAACGGCTTGCTTAACCAGAGTTGTCCGGAATTCTTTAACCCGCCAAACGATCGGCAATACGATTTGCCGGCTGAAGCACCTCTGAATCTTCGTGAAACCGGTATTGCATGACGTAGGCATCTTCCGTCGTGTCATCATAATAATCACGCAAAACCGAAACCGCCCGAAAACCGGCTTTTCGAAAAAACAGCTGGGCAGACAGGTTGGTTTCTCGCACCTCCAACATAATCCGGTTTCGCCGTTGAGGGGTTAATTTTCCGATCAATTTATCGATCATCTGTCTACCGATCCCGCCCCTGCGGATATCCGGTCGAACCGCGAAGTTCAATACTCTCAATTGGTTTTTGTGCAATTCATAAATCATGAATCCCACCACGCGTTCGTCGTATTCCGCAACCATGCCAATGCAGTTACGCTGCCTGAGGCATCTGATGAAATCGTCTTCGAGCCAAGGAAATTCAAAGCTTGAAGATTCAATTTGCAGCACTTCAGGCATGTCTCGCCTGATCATCCACCTGATGTGAACACCGATCTCTGTTTGAGAGCTCATTTTTGGAATCCCTTCCAGTTCAAATTCGCATGATCCGTTAGCGAATTGTTTCAACGTCAAGCCAATAAATTATCAAACCACGGTTTGGATGCCAATACGAACCTGAGACTGGTTCCATCAAAAAGAAACACGCGATTAGATTTATCCATTCTTTTTTATCGAACAACAGCAGATGGCCAGTTTAGGATAAAAACATTTTCCATCATTTTTTCAGTAGGGATCATTAAAATTTTA
>JAZABE010000084.1:0-6116 GCA_036137535.1 Planctomycetota bacterium
CGGCAGAAAACAGATGCCCCAAGATCAAATTCTTTTTGTCACCGGACGCTTGGCCGAAAAAGCGCTCCGCAAGGAAGTCGCTCTCCTGGAAGCGGAAATTGGCTTTGTGGGAACCGTCCAGGTACTCCCGATTTCCGTCGCTGCCTTGATGACGGCCCAGTGGATCTTAAAAAAAATCGAGGTCCCTGAAGGAACCGAACGGATCATTGTTCCCGGTTACTGCAACGACGTTGAAACGATTGAGCGACAATTGGGTGTTCCTGTCGAATGCGGCCCCAAAGATTTAAGACGCTTAAATGAACATTTTGGTAAACCCGCAGACCATCTCGAAGACTACGGCCAATATGAAATCGAAATCATCGCAGAAATCAACGAAGCTCCGGGAATACCGCTTGCCCAAATCTTAGAAAACGCGCAGGCGTTGAAAAACGATGGCGCCGACATTATTGACCTGGGTTGCATCCCGGGATATCAATGGCCGGAAATTGGCGATACCGTTCAGGCGCTTCGGGATCAGGGCTTCCGAGTTTCCGTCGACAGCTTAAACCCACTTGAAATTGCACCCGCAGCCAAAGCAGGTGCTGAACTCGTACTTTCAGTCAATTCCACAAATCTTCGACATTCCCCCGATTGGGGCGTTGAAGTCGTTGCCATTCCCGATGATTTTGAAAACTTTCAGGGTTTGCAGCAAACGATGGAATTTCTGGATTCCCACAGTGTGCCCTTCCGGGTGGACCCCATCCTTGAACCCATTGGATTTGGATTCGGTCAAAGCCTGAAACGGTATCTCGACATTCGTTCGAGATTTCCCGAGGTCGAAATCATGATGGGAATTGGAAACATAACCGAACTCACTGATTGCGATTCGGCAGGCATCAACGTACTCTTGTTGGCTATCTGTCAGGAACTCAATATTCATAGTGTCCTCACCACTCAAGTGATCAATTGGGCACGGTCCAGCATTAAAGAATGTGATATTGCCCGGCGTTTAGTTCACTTCTCAATTCAACATGGCGTTCCGCCAAAACGCCTGGATGACCGACTCGTAGTCCTGAGAGACAGCAAATTATTTTGCCAAGATGACGAATCGCTCGACGAACTTGCTGCCAAGATTCGCGATCACAATTTCCGGATATTCGCTGATCAGGGCAAGATCCATCTGCTTGGGGGTCAGCAACATTTTCAATCCAAGGACCCTTTTCAGGTTTTTGATCAAGCCATGGATCACGGGTTTACAAACCTGGATGCCTCCCATTCGTTTTATCTAGGCTTTGAAATGTGCAAGGCGATGATCGCGAACCAACTAGGGAAGGAATACACACAAGACCAGGCACTCAACTGGGGGCATTTGACAGAAATTGAACGCGACAGGCATCGTTTACGCAAAAGAACACGAAATTGATGAACCCACCGAAACAATCTGTGCTATCGAACCGGCACGCCATTGCCGAGGAGTTGCCAACCCATCTTGAACCCTTGCAGGTACTCTCCGCAGTTTCAGAACAGCCCTTCCCTGTCCTGCTGGATAGTTCCCAGATTCACCCAGATTTGGGAACCGTTTCTTATATAAGTTGTGACCCGTTTTACCACGAAACGGTTCACCGGCCCAACCGGTCTGACCTCCAGTCAATTGACCGACGCTTCGAACCATACCGCTGTGAAACGATTCCAAACCTACCCCCCTTTCAAGGTGGAATCATCAATCTCTGCGGCTACGACCTGAAAAGGTGTTTCGAGAATATACCCAATGTCAAACCCGACTTTAACGTTCCTGATTTATTTGCTGGATTTTATGACGTAGTTATCATCCTGGACCATGTCAGCAAACGAAACTGGATCGTCTCCCAAGGCTTTCCCAAAACCGATAGCTCCGACCGCCAGCAGCGCGCACGGCAACGCATTGATTATTTCAAACAGCTCCTTCAAACCACCCCGACACCGCGACTTCCCAAAGTACCCGGCGGTTATTCCAAACCCAAATCTTCGATCCCAAACTTGAAACCCACCGAACTTTCCGGATCCATCTGCAGCAATTTCACCAAACTGGAATACATAGATTCCGTCCAGCGTTGCATCGATTACATTTACCAGGGTGACATTTTTCAAGTCAACCTTTCCCAACGTTTGCTTTGCCCCCAAAAACAGGATTCGCTGGCAATCTATCAAAAGCTGCGAACGGTCAACCAGGCAACGTTTTCAGCTTACCTTGACCTTGGAGACCACCAGGTCTTAAGTTCATCCCCGGAGCGACTCCTCTCTGTCAACGAATCCCTGGAAGTCGAGACTCGCCCGATCAAAGGGACGCGTCAACGATCGTGTTATGCCGAGGCTAACCTATTTGCAGCTGAAGGCTTGGTTACCAGCGAAAAAGATCGCTCAGAAAATGTCATGATCGTCGACCTGCTTCGAAATGACCTTTCCAAAATTTGCCAGGAAGACACCATTCATGTTCCCACGCTTTGTGGCATAGAACCGTACGAGTTCGTTTTGCACCTGGTTTCCGTAATCCGGGGCAGACTGAAAAAACCACCCACACTAACTTCAATTTTCTCAGCTCTGTTTCCGGGTGGGTCGATCACCGGTGCGCCTAAAGTGCGAGCCATGGAAATTATCGCTGAACTGGAAACGGTCGCGAGAGGCCCCTACTGCGGCAGTTTGGGCTACTTCGGATTCAATGGAACTGTTGATCAAAACATATTAATCCGCACCATTACCGCAAGTGAGGGTTGGCTCCAAATCCCGGTAGGTGGTGGAATCGTATCCCAATCCGACCCGGCAAGCGAATACGAAGAAACCATCCACAAGGCCCATGGCATGCTACGGGCGCTGTACTGAATTCCATAACACGTCATAATTGCCAATGGCCCCTGTGAATAATCGAACCGGCATGATCCTATTGATCGACAATTACGACAGTTTTGTGGCAAATATTGCCCGATATTTTCGTAGACTCAACCTGGAAACGCGTGTCATTCGCAACGACGAATCGAGCGTCTCTGAACTCAGCGGCCTTGACCCGACTGCGATTGTGATTTCACCCGGGCCTTGCACGCCGAAAGAATCAGGAATTTCAATCCCCGTGGTCAAGCAATTTTCGGGGCGGGTGCCCATTCTCGGCATTTGCCTTGGACACCAGGTTATCGCCCACGTCGCCGGTGCCACGGTTGCCCAAGCCAACGAGCCGCACCATGGAAGGCAGAGCACATTGACCCACATGCAACACTGGCTATTCAACCAGGTTCCTCAAAAATTTGATGCTGGGCGCTATCATTCGCTGGCGGTCGTTGAATCTACATTACCCGAAGAATTTGAGGTTATTTGTCGAAGTACCGACGGCACTGTCATGGGGATTGCTAACGATTCAATGAAACTTTTTGGATTGCAATTTCATCCTGAATCCATCCTAACGCCTTTTGGCTTTCACATTCTGCAGAACTTCACCGATTCCTGCGGGCTCAACCGCGATATGGACCACCTCCTGGGCTCCCTGTTGTACCAATCGGAATCACTGGCCGTCCAACAACAACCGCAACTGGAAACTCCGTCCTCACCGCCGGTCGGTCCCCATAATTCCTACCAGAATGGTTCTTGGCGATGATTCTCGAAAGCATAGTCACCACTCGAAACCCTGACGGCTCTTTCAACATCTCTCCAATGGGTGCCCGTTTCCAAACGGAAAACTCCGGCCAATTTGAATTAAGGCCCTATTACCCTTCGACTACTTTGAAAAATCTAACCATGTTTCAGCAGGGCGTGCTTCATGTCACCGATGACATCAGCTTATTTGTTGACGCGATCCTCAAAGAATTTAACGAACTTCCCTTGACCCACGACGCGAATTTCATTGAAGGCAACGTTCTTGCAGATTGTTGTCGATTTCACGAATTCCGGGTCACCGACTTTGACGACCGATCGCAACCCGCCCATTTTCACTGTGAAATTCTTCACTCGCAAGAGAAACGGCCGTTCATTGGTTTCAATAGAGCCAAACATGCTGTTCTCGAAGTTGCGATCCTCGCTACACGGGTCCAACTGCTTGATCCATCTACCATACAGCAGCAACTTCCGTTCCTAGAATCTGCAATTCAAAAAACGGGAACCACCGTTGACTGGAACGCTTACCAAAGACTCAAGCAGCACCTCCTGACTTATTTACCGACCGATCAAGAGACTGAAACCTCTCACCAGCTTGACTGAACCAACAACCGCATTCATCTAACTTGGCAGATGAACCATGAGCAGCCCAACCCTCAACATCAAAGCCCCATCACGACTTCATTTTGGCTTATTTGGCGGCAATAATCCCAGCGGCAATTCATTTGGAGGCCTCGGAGTCATGGTCGAAAACCCCGGCATTGAAGTCAGGATCCAACCCGCGCCACAGCGAACATTCACCGGCAATCTCGCAGACCGACTGGAAACCTTCACTGATTACTGGCTCCAATTCACCGGTTTTCATGTGCAAAACGAATTTCATCTTGACCTTGTCCGTGCTCCCCAGAGTCATATTGGCCTAGGCACGGGAACGCAGCTCGGGCTTTGCGTCGGGACCCTTCTTTTCCAATATCATATGGGGCAGACACCTTCACTTGACCACACGGCCGAAAGTACCGGTCGAGGACAACGATCCTCGGTGGGTAGCCATGGTTTTCTGCGAGGCGGATTGATCGTGGATCGAGGCAAATCGAAAGGCCAGACACTAGGTGAACTGGAATTGCAACTCGCATACCCTGAAAATTGGCGATTTGTGTTAATTCAACCTGACGGCATTCCCGGAATTTCCGGTTCGCCGGAAAACCAGTATTTTTCCCGAAAGCTGGCTCCATTGACCCAACAACGAAACCGCCTCATCCAACTCACTAAAGAACGGATCATTCCCGCTATTTTGCAGGAAGATTTCCCAGAATTCAGCCAGTCAGTCTTCGAATTTGGTAAATTATCGGGCAGTTATTTCTCCAACATTCAAGGAGGCCCGTTTAACGGCGACCGAATTACAGAAATAATAGAAGCGGGTCGCCGGGAAGGCATCGCCGGAATTGGCCAGTCGTCGTGGGGGCCCTCGATTTATGTCTTGGCTCAATCCCAACATCACGCGGAACAGATTCAGGAGATATTCGCACCCATGTTAAACCCAAGTGAATCCCTCATAATCTCCAGACCTTGCAATCGGGGCGCTCGTCTCACCGACTGCCACAGCTTTCACAGGAAGTTCAATGACTAAACTGGGAGTCAACATCGACCATGTGGCCACCCTAAGGGAAGCCAGAAACGGCGTGGAACCCGACCCAATTTGGGCTGCCGCGGCCGCGGAACTCGGCGGTGCTGATGGAATCACAATTCACCTCCGAGAAGATCGTCGCCACATACAAGAACGGGATTTACGTCTCCTCAAAGAAACCGTGTCTGTGAAACTGAACCTCGAGATTGCGTGCGAAAACGAGGTTTGCCAAATCGCTTTAGACGCTCAACCGGAACAGGTCTGCCTCGTACCTGAAAAACGCCAAGAGATCACCACCGAGGGTGGCCTCGACGTTCGCGGATCACTTTCCAAGGTCCAAGACCTTTGCAAAACGTTTGCAGACGCCGGCATTCTCGTCAGCCTGTTTATCGACCCCGATGAATCCCAGGTTGAAGCCTCCAAACAATCCGGAGCAACAACGATAGAACTCCACACGGGCCAATACGCAAATCAATGGAAACGAGACGACCGCGAACTCAATCGCTTACTCGCTGCTTCTCGCCTAGCCAAGGACATGGGCTTAGTCCTGAACGCCGGGCATGGCTTAAATTATGTAAACGTTTTACCAGTGGCAAAGATTCCGTACATGGAGGAACTAAATATCGGGCACAGCATCGTTTCTCGGTCCGTCTTTTGCGGCTTGCAATCCGCCGTGGAACAAATGAAACGCATTATTTCCTAACCTCCGCTGGTCGACCGTTTTATTGACGTTTAAACTGTTCTTTTCTTAAACCCAAATTTCAAATCAGCACAATCATGACACGAAAAGGTTCAGGATTCGCAGGTGTTTCCGTCGCACTCATCACACCCTTCCAAGATGGGAAAATCGACTACGCCAAACTCAAAGAACAGGTTGAATTTCAAATTGAATCTGGAA
>JAZABE010000085.1:0-8896 GCA_036137535.1 Planctomycetota bacterium
GATGTTGATGATGTGTTGATGTTTACCGCCCGCAGTTTGGATGAACCTTTCCGAGGACGTTTTCGGCAACCGGATGGGACGACAATCATCCTTGAGTCGAACTATGCCGAAGTCATTTGGTGGACCGAGTTTGATGACGAAAATGAGGATGGCGAGTTTAGTTCCGACGAAAATCTGAAGTTACATCGGCGGGTGCTTTTAGTCCGCCCCGATCTTGAACTGGTGGGTAATGATATCCAGCAATTTCTGCAGGAAAACGATATTTCGGTGCGACGGGAAGCTAACGGCGTCAGGGTAATTGCAAACTCACTGAGCGATCTCACTGATCGAGCCAACCGTTTCGCACGAGATGGAACCGTCTTTGTGAATAACTTGAATCAGCCCAATGCTTCCAGTCAATATGTGTTGCAGAACCTGAGTCAGGGCGAAGATATTTTGTTGACGTCTCTGGCGGCCTTTGATGTCCAGGTTTTTGATCCGAAAGTTGAGGTGCGCTATGATCCCGCGGAGATTTCAGCGAATCCCACAGCCCTACTACCTTATGATCCCGGTTATGCCTTAGGGCTGGCTTCAGCCAGAGTTGGGGGATACGTTGATCTGGGAATTGCCCAACAACCGGGTTTAAATATCAACAGCGGGATCTTTACGCCCTGGCCCAACAGTGCCCTGCCAGGTCGGGTAGCGGGCTCGCCACCGTGGCAGAATGCGACTTACGGCACTTGGTCTTCGCAGTATGAATCGGATGGCCTAGATCAAGATGGGGATGGGCTTATCGATGAGGGCATTGACCGGATCGATAACGATGACGCGAATGGACCGGATGACGTCAACGAGTATGAAACCCGTCCACCGTATCCCTATCCCCTTCGCGGAATTCGGGTTACCCTTCGCCTCGTGGAGCCGACCAACCAGGTGGTTCGCCAAACGTCTGTCATTCACAACTTTGTGCCCGAGTGAATCCAAAGCTGACCCCGAACCGAAAATAGTTGCCCCAAATCAGGCAGTCGTCAGGTCCTCCTTTTGGTGATCTTGCCAGACATCGGTTAAGATCAAAGAAGAACGTTCCTTTTCCTTTCTGACCTTGAGCTGAAGATGGTTATGGTTTGGTGCATTACTTTTCTCATGTTGTTTTTTGTGCCCCAGGTCGGCTGGGGACAAAACCTGGATCGTTTTCGCAAGCAGTTTGACGCCTGGGATCAAAACGGGGATGGCAAGCTGGTTCGTTCCGAGTTGCCCGAAGGGGCCCGGCGAAATTTCAATCGGGTCGACACCAATAGCGACGGTTTCATTTCCAGGAAAGAGGACGCGGCGTTCCGGCAAGGTAACCGGGGTAACCGGCAGCCCAAACTCCCGGCGGGCACCACCTCCCAAAAGAACATTGCCTACGTGGCACAAGGTCACCAGCGGCAACAATTGGACTTGTACTATTTTGAGAAGCCCCGGGTCAGTGGCAAACCGAGACCCTTGGTGATCTGGATCCACGGGGGGGGCTGGCGAGCCGGCAGCAAGGACCGCTGCCCTGCCACTTTCCTGCTGGAACAGGGTTTCGCGGTGGCCAGTGTGAACTACCGCCTCTCGCAACACGCCCTTTTTCCGGCGCAGATTCAGGACTGCAAGACGGCCATCCATTGGTTGAAGGTGAACGCAAAAAAATACCATCTCGATCCTGAACGGTTCGGGGTCTGGGGATCTTCGGCCGGTGGGCATCTTTCGGCGCTGGTGGGCACCTCTGCCAACGTGCAGAGCCTTGAACCGAACCCCGGGTCAAAAGACCAGAGCCGCGTCCATGCCGTTTGTGATTGGTTTGGGCCCACGGATTTTCTGAAAATGAATCAACAAGCGGGCTCGAAAGGAAAATTGGATCACGACGCCGCCGATTCCCCTGAATCCAAACTGGTTGGTGGCGCGATTCAGAAAAACCAATCCAAAACCATGAAATTAAATCCGATCCACTACATCTCCCAGGACGACCCTCCATTTTTGATCATGCACGGGGACCAGGATTTTCTGGTGCCTCTTCAGCAGAGCCAGTTGCTGCATGAGGCACTCCAAAAAGCGGGGATTGAATCGACCTTGCGGGTCCTCAAGGGAAAAGGTCATGGCGGCTTTGACGCCAACCAGGTCAGGCCGGAAATCATTGGTTTCTTCAAGAAACACCTGATGTCAAACCGGCCCAACTGCCCGTGATTGCTTGAGAGCAGGGTTTGCAGCTGATGGGTTTGCCCCGGCCAGCGAACAATATGGAGATTGCGGCTCGGTGAGCCCGGTCGCGACTGCCGGTTCTTAGAACAGCGCGTTTTTTCAGGAATCTCCTAGGACCCTGCCCTGTCAGTTCGCTGGAACTTTCAAATGAAAATTTCAAAAACTGGGTCTCCCCTGCTCTGGCTTTGACAGTATGAATCACAGTCAAAGCCAGGAGCGAGAATCATGGCAAGGGGATTTCAATCAACGAGAGAAAGATCAACAGGATTAACGCTAATTGAACTGCTGGTCGTAATTGCCATTCTGGCAATCCTGGCTGGTTTGTTGTTGCCGGCAGTTCAGTCCGCCCGGGAAACCGCGCGACGTACTCATTGTCAAAATCATCTGAAACAGATCGGCCTGGCGCTTCACCACTACAACGACACACTCAAGCGACTTCCTCCCGGGTGGATTGCGGACGATCCCCTAGGAGAACCGGGCTGGGGGCTCTTGGCTTACACACTACCTTTTTTGGAACTGGGAAACTTGCATGACCAGATCGATTTTCATTCCGGGATTGCCAAAACGGTGAACCAAACCGGACGCTTGCAACAGATTCCAGGGTTCCTGTGCCCTTCCGATCGGGCGCTCGATCGTTTTGAACTGGGACGGCTGTCCGGAGATATCGGTGAAGGGTCAGACTGGGAAGCCGGTTCAAAGCAGGGTTGTCCGTTGGGGTTTGGGTTCCATTCAACTCAGGTTTCCCCTCCAGACGCGGCAGGCCGGATCTATGTCTCCAAGGGAAATTACTCTGGGGTCTTTGGAGATCATGCCATTGGGGAAAGCCTGGCTGCCGGCCGGGGCCTGTTCTATTGCCGGAGTCGTTTGCGTCTTGCAGATATTCATGATGGCACGAGCACTACACTGTTGATGGGTGAAAAAAATGTTGCCCTGGGGCCGGTGAGTTGGGTGGGCGTTTACCCGGGTGCCGACGCTCCCTTTGCCCGGCACCTGGGTTCTTGTGAGCAGGCCCCGAATGCAGCGCAGGGAAATTTTGATGGTTTTCGCAGTCATCATCCGCAGGGTGCAAACTTTTCGTTTGCCGATGGGAGCGTGCGTTGGATTTCGGAAACGATAGAAGTTGGCCTGTATCAGGCCTTGTCCACTCAAAACGGTAGTGAAATCGCGGGAATGTCCCAATGAACTGCAGACAAAGGAGTCGAGAAAAAAGCGAGCTGCCGCTTGGCAGGGATCAACCCGAGGATAGGTTTGCACCCGTTAGAATTCACACGGTTCGTCTTCAAGAGGAGGTCCCGTCAATCGCCGCACCCCTTCGGCAGTGAGCGCCAAGGTGTGTTCGAAATGCGCGCTGTATTTCTGGTCCCGGGTCACAATGGTCCAATGATCGTCGAGACAGTGGACGTTCTTGGTTCCCAGGTTAACCATTGGTTCAATTGCCAACACCAAGCCCGTTTTGAGTTCAAAGTCTCCCGAACCTTGAAATCGGTCTGCATCGTAATAATTGGGAACTTGAGGTTTTTCATGCATCTCTCGCCCAATGGCGTGCCCGACAAATTCCTCAACCACGGACAACCCCTGGTCATTCACAAAGGCTTGCATTTCTCGGGCAACCTCACTCCATTTTTTTTTCTTGGGCATTAATTCGATGGCCAGTTCCAAGACGCCTTCGGTGATATCCAGTAGTTTTTGAGCTTCTGCTGAAATGGTTCCCACGGCATGCGTAACGGCGGCGTCTCCACACCAGCCCGCCAGGCTGCAACCGGTATCGACACTCACAATATCGCCTTCCTGAAGTTTCCGGGAACCCGGGATCCCATGCACGACCTCCTCGTTGACGGAAATGCAGGAGACGGCCGGAAAAGGCACCGTCCCGGGATAATTCAGGAACAGCGGCACGGCAGCATGTTGCTCAAATAGATCGGCAATCGCTTGATCCAACTCCCCGGTGGTCACGCCCGGTTGAACCAGCTCCTTGACCCGTTGATGAGCCTTCCACACAAGCAGGCCAGGCCGTCTCATCAATTGAATTTCGCGCGGTGAACGAAGGTTGAGTCCCATGGCAAGATGAATTTTCTAAGGGAAACGGCACCTGGAAGAATCAATCCAAGTCCCTGGGTTTGAAACTGGCTTGGATCCGGGCGAAAACTTCATCTTCACGACCCACGCCATCAATTTGTGTCAGTAATCCTCTGCGGGAGTAATAGTCGGCTAAGGGGCGGGTAATGCTGTCATAGATTTCCAGCCTTTTAGGAATGAAATCCGGGTGATCTTCTGGGCGTGGATTGTCGAGCTTCAGGTAACGTTCGTTGAGCCGCTGTTTCAGTTCGGTTTCGGGCACCACGATTTGAATCACCTGGTCAAGCGAGCGATGGATCCTCTGCAAATAATCGTCTAAAGATTCTGCCTGGCTGATCGTTCTCGGAAAACCATCGAGCAACGCGCCGTTCTGGCAGCGGGGTTCTTTGAGACACTTGATGACCAGTTCAACGACAGTGGAGTCGTCAACCAATTGACCAGTGTCTAGCTGTTGGCGAATACTGTTACCAAGTTCAGTTTGGGACTGTTTGGCTTCCCGTAACATTTCCCCCGTCGAAAGTGAGGGGATGTTGAGGAATTCGATCAGGCGTTCTGCCTGAGTCCCTTTGCCTGCGCCTGGTGGACCTAAAAAAACGATTAGCATTTTTTAGCTTTGTCCAAGCCGAGTCGAGCAAACTACAACCGTTGCGACCCTCATGTTACAAAAAGCGCGGTTACTCCAAAAGACCGCGGTAATTTCTCATCACCAGATGACTGTCGATTTTCTGGACCAGGTCAAAACCGACGCTGACTGCAATCAACAGCCCCGTGCCCCCGTAAAAATTGGCGACCAGAGGATCGACTTTCAGCGCGGTTGCCACGACTGTTGGCACAATCGCGACCAACGCCAGGAACCCGGCACCGACATAGGTGATGCGAACCATGACTTTTTCCAAGTAATCGGCAGTTGTTTTTCCGGGTCGATAACCGGGAATGAAGGTACCGCTATCTTTGAGATTTTCCGACATTTCTTTTGGGTTGAAAGTAATCGCGGTCCAAAAGTAACAGAAGAAATAAATCATTCCCACGTAAACCACGTTGTAGACCAACGAGTTGGGAGACCCAAACATCTCAGAAGTGGTTTCTAAGATAGGCGAGTTCTTGAAGTACTGTCCTAGGAACTTGAAAAAGAAGTTGGGAATCAGCAGGAGGCTGCTGGCGAAAATGATCGGCATCACGCCCGCTTGGTTGATTTTGAGTGGCAGGTATTGACGGGTTCCGCCGTAGACCCGTCGCCCGCGAACGTGCTTGGCACTTTGAGTTGGTATCCTTCGCTGTCCGAGCGTAATGAAAACCACACCCAACACGACCGCGACAAAAAGGATGGCCAAGACGAGGAAAACTTCGATCCCCGTTGAATTAAAGCCGGTGAGAGTAAATTCAGCGTTGGAGAAAAGCAGGGTCAAGGCACCCGGCATCTGGGCTACGATACCTGCCATAATCAAAAGGCTGATCCCGTTTCCAATGCCGTATTCGTCAATTTGTTCCCCCAGCCACATCAGAAAGACCGTTCCACAGGTCATGATGAGGACACAGGTGATTTGCCAGCTCCAATACATGCTGCTGGCATCTCCCGGGGACGATTGGAAATTGTCATCCACCAGCCCCGACCTCATGACATACCACCAGACATAAGCTGTACTTTGGAGCAGACACAGAAGCACCGTCACGTACCGGGTGTATTCATTGATCTTCTTGCGACCCGCTTCACCCTCCTTTCGGAGCTCTTCAATTGGCTTCCACACCGTCCCTAAAAGTTGAAAGATGATCGACGCCGAAATATAGGGCATGATTCCGAGTCCGAAAATAGTTGCCTGCTGCAATTGACTGGCGCTGAGGACGGCGACTTTGTTCAAAATGTCTCCGAAGCTTCCTTCGCTAGAGATCTGGGCAATTTTTTCCTGGTCGATGACTGGAAGGGGAACCCAATACCCGAC
The DNA here is from genome assembly GCA_036137535.1 of Planctomycetota bacterium. Lineage (GTDB taxonomy): Bacteria > Planctomycetota > Planctomycetia > Pirellulales > Pirellulaceae > JABAAE01. The sequence goes on from JAZABE010000085.1 coordinate 6,216, forward strand.
GCGGTAAACCGCCAGCAAAAAAAGCGTCAGAAAAATTTTCTGCCGCAGCTCGGGAATCGTAAATACAACGCGAAGTTTTTCCCACATATTAAATTTTCGTCAGAGGAGAACCGAATGTGCCAGCCGGTTATTCTAACGAACCTCCTGTTCCTGCGTAATTCCAATCAAAACAGTTATTTGGGCGGTTTCTGCTTGTTTTTGACAACGGGCTTTTTGCCAGGTAATTCCACAATCGAGCCACCGGCTTTTTCGATTTTTTCCCGGGCAGAAGCACTGAAACGATGGGCGGACACAGTGAGTTTTTTATTGAGTTCTCCATCTCCCAGAATTTTTAAGACATCGTAATTCTGCTTTGCCAGATTGTTTTCCTTGAGAGACTCAGGAGTGACTTTACTGCCGGAGCGAAACGCTTCCTGGAGATCGCCGACATTGACGGAAACCACTTTCAGGGCAAAACGGTTGTTGAAGCCTCGCTTGGGAATCCGGCGAACCAAGGGCATCCGCCCACCTTCAAAAACAACAGACGAAGACGAGCCGGACCTGGAAAGCTGCCCTTTGTGACCCCGGGCAGAAGTTTTACCCCAGCCAGAACCCGTTCCGCGTCCGATACGCTTTCGTTTTTTGTACTTGGTGATATCTTGATTTACGTCATGAATGTTCATGATGTTAATGACACTCCACGAAGGGTTTCAACGTCTTGAATGGTTCGCAGGCTCTTCAGCGCTTCGATAGTGGCTTTCACCAAAGTTACCGGGTTATTGGAGCCAAAACTCTTGGTCAAAATATTAGTGATTCCTGCGGCTTCGCAAACGGCTCGAACCGGAGCTCCAGCAATCACACCGGTACCGGGGCCAGCGGGTAAGAGGACCACTTTGGCCGCTCCGAATTGCCCTTTGACCTGATGGGGAATCGTCCCGTCGACCAAGGGAACGCGAACCATTGATCGAGAGCCCTGCTTGTTAGCCTTTTCGACACTTGGGGGAACTTCGTTCGCCTTGCCATAACCGCATCCCACCTGTCCGTTGCCGTCACCGACGACAACCATGGCGGCGAAGCTAAAGCGTCGACCACCTTTGACCACCGCGGCGCAACGCTTGATTTTGACTGTTTTTTCTATAAGTGAACCTGAATCGGTAGCCACAACAAAATTCTCCGTCTGTTTTAAAAATCAAGTCCGCCTTCGCGGGCAGCGTCGGCAAACTGTGCAACTCGACCATGGTACTTGAAATGACCTCGGTCAAATTTAACTTTTTTAATTCCGGCTGATGTGGCTCGTTCGGCAATAACCTTGCCAACGAATTGAGCCGCATCACAATTTCCACCGTAGGAGACCTGGTCCCGGATGGCTTTGTCTTTCGTACTGGCGGAAACCAGGGTTTTGCCAGCCTCATCATCGATGATTTGGCAATAAATATGCTTGTTGCTGCGGTACACACTGAGGCGCGGTCGCTGCAGATCAACTGGCAACTTTGACCGGACATGATTTCGCCGGCGTGAACGTTTTTTGTTTTTTACTCTTGAAGGTTTGACCATTGCTAGACCTGTGACCGTTAAGTCGCTGCTTTACCGGGTTTGATTTTCACATGTTCGCCATCGTAGCGGACACCTTTGCCCTTATAAGGTTCAGGCTTGCGAACCGCTCTGACTTCTGCGGCAAATTGACCCACCCGTTGCTTGTCTTTGCCTTGAACCACGATGTGGGTCTGGTCAGGACAAGTGACGGTGAGGTCGCTCGGGATTTCTTTTTTGATTTCGTTTGCGTAGCCGACTCGCATCGATAGCTTGTTGCCTTGAACGGAACAAACGTAGCCGACGCCCACAACTTCCAGCTTTTTTTCATAGCCGTTCTTGACCCCGAAAACCATGTTATTGATCAGGGCCCGAGTTAAGCCGTGGTAGGCCCGGCTGTCTCGAGAGTCGTTTTTGCGAGTGACACTTACCGTTTTGCTATCTTCACTAATGACTACATCAATCTCGGGTCGAATTTTATATTCCACTTTGCCTTTCGGACCTTCGGCGGAAAACGCACCATTTACCAAAGCGACCTTGACGCCCTCTAAAACGGAGACGGGTTTATTTCCAATTCGAGACATTTTTATTGCTTTCGGGTTTAAGGAAAAATTTCCTATCGGCCATCCAATGAGTTCAATTACCAGACCTCGGCGATCACTTCTCCACCGATCCCTTTTTGTCGTGCTTCACGATCGCTGAAGACACCCTGGCTCGTGCTAATGATTTGGATTCCCAAACCATTGAGAACCGGCCGAAGGTCCTTGGATTTGGTATAAATCCGTCGTCCCGGTTTGCTGATTCGCTTGATGTGCCGAATCACTTTTTCGCCGGTTGTTCCGTATTTGAGTTCGAGCCTAAGTTGGGCAAACGAATCTTGTTCGTCGTCCACTTCTTCCCAATCCCAAATGAAACCCTCGCGCTTGAGCACTTCGGCTACACCTCGCTTCAGCTTGGAAACATTCATATCTACTGATTGCCGCTCCACCATGATGGCATTGCGGATTCGTGTCAGCATATCTGCAATAGGGTCAGTTAACATTTTACACGTACCTCATCACCAACTAGCTTTGCGTACACCAGGAATCAAACCTTGGTCTGCCATTTCTCTAAAGCAGATTCGGCAAATTCCGAACTTGCGATAGACACTTTTAGGACGACCACACAATTTG
>JAZABE010000086.1:0-8276 GCA_036137535.1 Planctomycetota bacterium
GACGGTTTTCCAGTTAAAACCGGGCGTGGTGTCATGCCTGGGCCAGCCGATACGTACATTGCTTATGGAAAAGGTTGGGCTAACGCCTCCAATACGCCTTTTCGTATGTACAAGCACTGGGTTCATGAAGGTGGAATTGCATCGCCTTTGATCGCCCATTGGCCAAAACAAATTCAGCGGAAGGGAGATTTTGAACGTCAACCGAGTCATTTGATTGATCTGATGGCAACCTGCGTTGATATCGCCAAGGCTCAATATCCGAGTCAATACAAGGGCCAGCCGATTAAACCGCTGGAAGGTCAAAGCTTGATTCCCGCCTTTGCCGGTCAGTCGATCGATCGAGATGCCCTTTACTGGGAACATGAAGGTAACCGTGCGATTCGACAAGGAAAGTGGAAACTGGTTGCCAAGGGGGCAACTGGACCGTGGGAGTTGTATGACATTGGTAAAGACCGGACCGAGCTGAATAACCTTGCTGCCGAGTTGCCTGAAAAAACAAAAGAACTTGCCCAAAAATGGGACGTTTGGGCGAAACGAGCCAATGTCTATCCCTTGACCCCGTATTACGGGAACCGGCTGAGTAAAAAGAAAAAGTTCAACCTGAAAACAGGCGTCGATCTACCCAAAAGTCAGGCACCCAATGTAAAGAACCGGGCATTCAAGATCACAGGAAAGATAGAGGTGCAATCGCCTAATGGTGTCATCATTGCCCAGGGTGGCACCGCCCACGGCTACTCGCTTTACCTGAAAGAGAAAAAATTACATTTTGCGGTTCGTCGAAATAATGAGCTGGAAGTGTTGGCCTCGATTCAGGATTTGCCTGCCAACTCCCAGATTGAATTGGCCTTTGCCAAGAATGGCAGGGTCAGGGTTAAAGTTAACGACAGCTTGATGATTGACGGTAAGGTCAAGGGATCAATGATTGAAATGCCGATTGATGGACTCCAAGTTGGGCAGGATGCGAATGGAAATGTTGGTGATTATACGGCTCCTTACGCGTTGAAAATGTCCGGGGATCTGAAGTTGGAGCTAGAATAAAATTTGACGGTTGGGTTCCCCACGACTTGCTTGGTACCGAGATGAAAAATTCGGAAACAATAAGTGTCAGTGATTATTCTGTGAGTCAGCGCAAGATTCCGGCGTGGGCCTTGTCTGCCGTTCTCCATTTTCTGGTTGTCGTTGCAGCGGCCTTTATCATTCAGCCCTCCCAGCGAGGAACCTTGACAGGGGAGCCGGAGCGAGTCGCTGGGATCGCCTTAGTCAAAAGCACAAAAACGAAAATTGATTATTTTACCGAGGATGACGTTCGTCTGGCCGATCCATTGTCGAGTACCCACCAATCGGCTATTGAGAAGTCGCTTCCTACTTTGGACGAACGCAATGAGAGACTTCCCGGTTTCCTACCCGGTGACGATGATCTTGGTGAGATTGGGGCAGAGCTGGGGCAGAGCTTACCCGGAGCCGACGGTTTTCTACAAGGGATTGCCAAGGGTCCAAAGAAGGGAGGTAATACAGGGCAGGTGACAACCGAAGTGTTTGGTATTCAGGGGACAGGTACAAAATTTGTTTATGTTTTTGACCGTTCCGGGAGCATGGTGGGATTTGGAGGTAAGCCTTTGATTGCCGCAAAATCGCAACTGCTTGCCAGCCTTGAATCGTTGGGTCCGAACCAGCAATTTCAGATTATTTTTTACAACGAAAGGCCCCGACCATTTACCCCTAGCGGTGGGCGTCCAAAATTGTTGTACGCGACTGATGAGAATAAACGTGCAGCAAGGAAGTTTATCCTTGGGATTCCCGGGGGTGGAGCGACAAGACACCTGCCCGCTTTGAAGATGGCAGTTGACTTTGCCCCGGATGTCGTGTTTTTTCTGACAGATGCAGCAGAACCGATGATCTCGGACGATGAATTGAAAACGGTTGACCGCTGGAACCGTAATGCAGCAGCCATCCACTCCATCGAGTTTGGTCCGCGAGCGGCTCCCACACAAGACAATTTTTTACAGAAAATTGCCAAGCAAAACGGTGGAAATTACGTTTACCGAAACGTCACACGTTTCAAAAACGAGTAGGAATGGGGCGAGACTCGGGATGATGAAAAGCTGGTTTTCAATCGCTTTAAGCGTATTGGCTATTGACGGGTTGGTGGGATTGGAGAACAAGCAGGGCACAATCTGCATCTGAGAGAAGTGAAAGCAAATGCCATTTAGAAGAGCGATTTTTGTTGTTCCCGAGCGGGGCTGACTGCTTGGATTTTTTCTTCACTGAAAACTGGTTCGCAGTCAAGGATTAGTTTTTCGCCAACGTCGTCTCGGCTGGCAATATGCAAAGGCAGACTGTTTCCTAAGATTTCCCGGTGAGTCTGCAGGGCAATCGCTGGTTGGTTATTCTCTCTCGACAAATGGCAGAGACAGATCCACTGCAACCTTGGAGGATTATCTTCCTTTAAGGCATTTGATTTTTGGGCGGCCAGGGCTTCCCGTAAAGCAAGAGCGGAGTCCTTGTTAGACAAGTGGCCTCCCTTTCCTCGGACCCTTTGCTTAAGCCATAGGGGGTAATGGCTTTGACTTAACATTTTCGCGTCATAATTGCTTTCAATGATGACGGCATCCAACTGACAGAGGGTTTGGGCGATGGTCTTATTCACGTGACCAATATCTGTCAGAATGCCGAGCTGTTTTTGGTTGTATTCGATCACGAAAGCAACACTGTCGAGTGCATCATGGGGTGTTGAAATGGTGTGCACTTGAACCTGTCCAAGATTGATGGTTTCACCAGACTTGAAAAAATGAAGGTCATTGAGAATGCCGATTTTGTGGTCTCGTCTCGCTTGGAAAAGGGTTTGTTCGTTGAGGAAAATTGGATGCCCATATTTGCGATGATAGACACCCATCGACTGACAATGGTCGCGATGCCCGTGTGAGATGAACAAACCGTCAATTTCACGAATGTCTTTGCCGTGGGAGGCGAGCCTTTTTTCAGCGAGTGCGCCGGTGATTCCTGCATCAAACAGGAATTGTTGCTTGCCTGCTCGGACATAAAATGAATTCCCGTTGCTTCCGGATTGCAGTGAGATAACTTCCATAGACCAGATTCACTTGGAGAATTTGCTCACTATAGCAAAGATTCAAAGGTGACGGGCAGGACGGTTGCTGCGAACGGAAAAATTGAGCAGCAAAAAAAGACCATTCGTGGACCGTTGAGGTGATCGATAGTTCACCCGGGGAATCGCGTTTTCCTGGTGGCAGTATTAACGATCATAGGCCGAATTTTTCGCCTTCCGATTCTGGAGCGGGCTCGTATCCAAGCGGTTCCATTGATGATCCAGCCCGACCCTGGCTCATACTGCGTAATGAGTTTGAATAACCGAACAGTTCGGCTAATGGAGCGTTGGCTTCGATACTGGTCGTTCCCCCCACCAGGTTATTGGTGTTCACGATTCGGGATCTTCGCTGGGCAAGGTCGCCGACAAATTCACCGTAATATTCATCGGGTGTCGTAATAACCAGCTTCATGATGGGTTCGAGCAGTACGGGGCCGCCTTGTTTCAAACCGTTTTCGAATGCTTCTCCGGCGGCAATGCTAAAGGCCATTTCGTTGGATTGTTCCGGGTCAACTTCGCAATCATTAATGGTCAGTCTTAATTTTGTTAGAGGAAAGCTACCGATAGGACCGCCCCCTTCGCTACGGGAATTCAGCTGTTCGGTAACCGCTTCCATAAATGTATCGGGTAGCTTACCCTCGGGAAGGCGGTTTCTAATTTGGACGCCTTCGACATGCGAGGCTGGCTCCATCGTAAGCGTGATCTTGGCAAATAACTGCTGCCCGGCAACCAATCGGTGGCATTCGCCGGTAACAGTGGCTTTTTCTCCAATCGTTTCCCGGTAAGACACTCGCGGTTTGTGAACTTTGACATTTAAGTTGAAATCACGTAGCAGACGATTTTTGATTACTTCAAGATGAAGTTCGCCCATGCCAGCAATCAACGTTTGGCCTGTGTCTTCGTTTTCCTCGGCACGAAATGTTGGATCCTGCCGTTTTAGCATTTCTAAGGTTTCAGCGAGTTTTTTACGGTCCGCCGTTGATTCTGCCTCGATTGCCATTTCGATCACCGATTCGGGGAACTCAATGTTCTCGAGCAATATCGGTGCTTTGCCGTCGCACAAGGTGTCCCCGGTGACCGCGGCTCTTGGGCCAATCACACCGACGATGTCACCGCTGTTGACTTCATCAACCTGTCCATCACGATCTTTTTTGGTGGCATGTATTTGCCAGAGCTGTGCAATGTTTTCTTTTTTATCGTTGGAACTGCAGAGGGCACGAGTATTTGCTTTGAGCGTTCCTGAATAGACTCGAATCCAGTAAAGATCACCGGTTTTTGCCGGGAGGATCTTGAAAACTAATCCGGAGAAAGGTTCTTTGGGGCTCGGCTTTCTGGTTTCGGTATTTTTGGGACGTTTGGGGTTCACGCCTTCGACCGGTGGTCGGTCCAAGGGGCTGGGTAAATAATTCCAGACCGCATCCAGTATTTGCTGACCACCGATTCCGTGCAGAGCGGAGCCACACAGAATGGGTTGGATTTCCCGTTTTAATGTCGCTTCGCGAATGACTCGGTGCATTAAGTCGTCTGGGATGGGTTTTTCTTCCAGCGCGAGTTCCATTAATTCTTCGGAATAATTGGCAAGGGCGTCGATTAGTTCTGCCCGCCTCACCAACGCTTCTTCCATTTGATCTTCGGGGATATCGAGTTCTTCGAACTCTCGGCCTTCCACTTTTTCGGAAGTGTCAAAGACTAACATTTTCATCTGGATCAGATCGATGATTGCTCGAAATGCGTTGTCGATATGATCGGGGCCTTCACCAACTGGCATTTGGATAGGCACCGGATTCGCCCCGAGTCTTGTTTTCATCTGGTTAAGAACATTTGAGAAACTTGCGCCTTCTCGATCCAGTTTGTTGATGAAAGCGATCCTTGGGACGAGGTACTTGTCGGCCTGCTTCCAAACGGTTTCGCTTTGCGCTTCGACACCTTCCCTTGCGCTGAATACGACAACTGCACCATCCAGCACGCGCAAGCACCGTTCAACTTCGGCCGTAAAGTCAACGTGCCCGGGTGTGTCCAGAAGATTGATTGCAGCTTTTTTCCACTCGAAGGTGACACAGGCCGAATAAATTGTGATTCCCCGGTTTTGCTCTTCTTCGTCTTCATCGGTTTCAGTATTGCCATGGTCGACACGACCCACTCGGTGCTTTGAACCACTTAGGAATAACAGGCGTTCCGTAACGGTCGTTTTCCCAGCATCAATATGAGCAATGATTCCGATATTACGAAGATTTTCCAGCTTTCGAGTGGACATTTTCGAGTCTAGTGTAAGAGGAGAATGATTTGAGGCTGAACGGGATCAGTTAGAGATTAAACGGTCCTCGCTGAATCGAATCCTGCAGGATCTTTGGTTTTTTGGTTTTCGTCTCAAGGCGAATCGTGTTTGGTCGGGAACAGGTTCGCGCATAAAAATAGCCACGGTGTTAACGCGGCTGATTTGTGTCTGATGCGTTACCAGGCAAAATGTGCAAAAGCTTTGTTAGCATCTGCCATTCGGTGAACATTTTCCCGTCGGTTCATTGCAACACCTTCTTTGTTGAAAGCAGCAACGAATTCATCAGCAAGTTTCATGTGAGTTGCTCGACCTTTCTTTTCGCGGATTGCCATTAAGATCCAACGGATTGAAAGCGACTGTTGTCTGGTTTTGTTGACCTGCATTGGGACCTGATAAGCGGCACCGCCGACCCGCTTGGACCGGACTTCGATGAAAGGTTTCACATTTTCAACCGCTTGGCAAAAAACCTCCAACTCATCTTCATTGGGCAGGCGACTCTTGATTTCATTCAAAGCGTCGTAGAATACTTTTTGCGCTACAGTTTTCTTGCCGTCCACCATCAAGTTGTTAATGAACTTTGACACCAAGACCGAATCGTACTTCGGATCGCCTTTTAATGTTGTTCGGCTGGCAGTTATTCGACCCATTTTTGCTCCAACAATTTTTTCGCAAGCTCATAACTGAAACAGCAATTGCGAATTTCTTTTGACTCAGTTTTTGGTTAAGACTGTATGACTAATTGAACGATTCGTGCAGCGTTATCGCGAACTTAATTATTTTTTCGTTCCGTAACGGCTGCGGGACTGCTTTCTGTTTTCAACACCCAAAGTATCCTGCGCACCCCGGACGACTTGATAGCGCACACCAGGCAAATCACGCACTCGTCCTCCACGGACGAGAACAATCGAGTGTTCTTGCAAGTTGTGTCCCTCACCCGGGATATAGACCGTCACTTCTTTCTTGTTGGAAAGCCTGACACGGGTAATTTTTCGCAGCGCCGAGGTTGGCTTTTTCGGCGTCATCGTGCGCACTTGTAAACAAACACCCTGTTTGTGAGGGCATTGATCCAAAACGGGTGCTTTGGTGAACTTCCGCTTTTGTTTTCTTCGCTTTCTTACAAGCTGATTAATTGTTGGCATTTAAACTCTTTTATTCCAACCGTTTAGGGAAACATACCACCATACGAGCCCCAATCGGGGTTTGTCAAGGCTTGGGGGTGGTTCCCAAGCGAAATTGTCGTGTTCGTGTGGATGTATTGGCCAATAGGAATGGGGAAAGTGGGGGTTATTCTTCCAAATTATCTCCGGTGCCAAAAATCTCCTCTAACCCAGTTGGGGGACTGGATTCTTGAGCCGGAGGCTGAAAATTACTTTCAGAACTGGTTTCCGGAGCCGCTTCGAGCAGAGGATAGCTTTCTTCGCCTGTTCCCCCAGCTTCTTGGACTTCTGGCATGATTTGCAAGTTGTAACGGACTTCTGATTCTTGGAAAGATCGAAAACCAGTTCCAGCGGGAATCAGGTGTCCCAAGATGACGTTTTCTTTCAAACCCACCAAGTTGTCTGTTTTTCCGGAAAGTGCGGCCTCGGTAAGAACCTTGGTCGTTTCCTGAAAGCTGGCTGCCGAGATAAAACTCGAGCTTTGAACAGAAGCCTTGGTGATGCCAAGAAGCTGCGTGCTCGCCGTAGCCGGTTTTGGTTTGGTTCCTTTGGAAGGTGTTCCACCTTCTTCTTCGACTTTTGCATTGATTTCTTCAAAATGTTCTTTAGGAACGATTTGTCCCAAAGTGAAATGGCTGTCGCCTACTTCAGAGATCTTAAGGCATTTTGCCATTTCCTGGTTAACTTGTCGGAAATCAAATTTGTCACAAACCAATCCAGGGAGAAGATTCGTATCACCTGATGTTTCGATTTTTACTTTCCGGAGCATGCGGGTCACGATGATTTCCAGGTGTTTATCATTAATGGTTACCCGCTGACTACGGTATACACTCTGAACTTCATGCAGCAAGTAATCTTGGACTGCTTCTTCACCCGAAACATGAAGGATGTCATGTGGAACAATGGGACCGTCAATCAAGGCCTGTCCCGCTTTGACGTAATCTCCGGTTTGCGCCAGGAGTCGTTTTCCGGGAGGAACTGTGTGGTCGACTTCCATTCCTGATTCGTTGTTTCGGATTAACACGACGCGTTTGCCCCGTCGTTTTTCCTGAAGCAGTTCGACCTCGCCTTCAATCTCGGCGATGACAGCAGGATCCTTTGGCTTCCGGGCTTCAAAAATTTCCGTAACACGCGGGAGTCCACCTGTAATGTCCGAGGTTCCCGATGCTTCACGAGGTGTTTCGGCAACTGCCGTACCTCCAGAAATCATCTCGCCTTCTTCAACTAAGATATAGGCCCGTTCTGGCAAATAATAAAAATCGAGAGGTTTACCAGTTTCGTCTTCAATGACGATTTGGGGGTGAAGCTCTCCTTTGTGCTCAACGATCGTTTTTCGGATGGTACCCGTCGCATCGTCTTTCTCGGTCCCCATTGTCTCACCGTCAACGATATCATCGTAACGAACTCGACCGGAAACTTCCGCGAGAACAGGAATGGTGAACGGATTCCATTCGCAAATTTTAGTATTGGCCTTAATGCTTTGGCCCTCATCGACTTTGAGAATTGCACCTGCTGGTACTGGGTGCTTTTCGATTTCTCTTCCCTTTGCGTCACAGATTGCAATTTCGCCATTACGGGAAAGAACAACATTGTCGCCTTGGTCGTTAGTTACAAAACGCATCCGGATAAATTGTGCCACACCGGATTTTCGGTTTTTCTTGTGATTCTCTTCGGTATCGTGTCGTGCAACACCACCAATATGAAACGTTCTCATGGTTAACTGAGTGCCCGGTTCACCGAT
>JAZABE010000087.1:0-1075 GCA_036137535.1 Planctomycetota bacterium
ACCCGTTACAAACTGGATGATTTTAAACCTTACTTGTTTAAAACACTTGACTATGGAAAAACGTGGCAAAAAATTGTCGCCGGGATCAATGAGAAACATTTTACCCGGGTGATCCGAGCGGACAAAAAACGAAAGGGCCTGCTTTACGCCGGGACAGAATCCGGTGTTTATGTCTCGTTCAATGACGGCAAAGCTTGGCTGCCTTTTCAAATGAATCTACCCGTGGTGCCGATTACGGACCTGGCCGTTAAAAATGATGACTTGGTGGTCGCCACGCAGGGGCGATCGTTTTGGATTTTGGATGATCTCACATTGTTGCATCAGTGTGATGAAAGGGAACTTAAGAACGACGTTGTTCTGTTTCAGCCCCGGCCAACTTATAAAATGCGTTCAGGCAAAGGTCGAATCTCAACCCAAAATGGCCAAAATCCCGATAGTGGTGTGAAGGTTTCGTTTTACCTCAAGGACCAACCGGAGAAAGATCAAACGGTCACTTTGACCTTTGCAGATTCCAGCGGAACGCCGATCAAGGTTTTTTCTTCCAAAAAGACATCAAAGAATTTGGCCAGTGGCCTGCCCAAACCCGAGAATCCATTGGATAAAAAGAACACCCGGTTAGAAGTTAAACAAGGATTAAATACGTTTTTGTGGAATATGCGGTATCCCGATGCCGCCACTTTTCCGGGCCTGGTTTTGTGGGCGGGGGGAACCAATGGGCCTGCTGCCATCCCGGGTGACTACCGGGTTATTCTTGACGTCGGTTCAAAGAGACTGCAAGCCGAATTTCAAATTATCAAAGACCCTCGCAGTTCGGCCACGGAATCCGATTTTCGAGAACAGTTTGAATTTCTCTTAAAATTGCGTGACAAGTTGTCCCAGACCCACTTGGCTATTAAAAAGATCCGCTTAACTCGAAAACAGATCCAGGAGCTGGTTGGGAGGATTCGCAAACAGGGTCGCTTAGATGAAAAATGGCAGAAATCATGTCAGCCTATTTTCGATGCCGCCGATGCGTTGACGCAAAGAATCACGGCGATCGAGGAAAAACTGTATCAAACGAAAAACCAGAGTCCCC
>JAZABE010000088.1:0-2381 GCA_036137535.1 Planctomycetota bacterium
CCGGAATTGGTCACTTTCCTTGGCCACGTGCCGTCGATGGCTTGTACGAACAAGATGAGGTTGCTCCACCACGACTGAACGATCCCAAGATTTTTGAGGACCAGCCCAATTTCCTCAAGAACACCATCAACCGCGAACGGTTCTTCTGGAGATGGAACACTGATAGCAAGTACCGCACTAACATGCGGGCCTACCTGCGGATGGTAAGCGGCATTGATAATGCCATCGGGCGTTTCCTCAAGGCTTTGGAAGCAAAGGGACTGACAGACAACACCATCATCGTTTACACCGCCGACAACGGTTACCACATGGGCAATCGTGGATTTGCGGGCAAGTGGTCTCATTACGAGGAATCGTTACGCGTGCCAATGATTATTTTCGATCCTCGGGCACCTCAATCAACTCGCAAACAGGTGGTGGATTACTCCGCCCTCAACCTAGATCTTCCTTCGACGTTCCTGGACTGGGCTGGGGTGCCCATCCCGGAACGTTACCAGGGCCGCAGCCTCAAACCCATTGTCTCGACCGGAAAAGCGGTTGGCTGGCGTCAACAGACGTTTCATGAACACTTTGCAGTGCGTTCGCGCATTCCGGCTTTCGAGGGTCTGCGGACAGATCGTTACAAGTACGTTCGTTACGTCGACCACGGCAATCACGAATTCCTCCATGACCTCAGGAAAGATCCCGACGAGTTAAAAAACTTGGCCCTGGACGCTAAGTATGCGACGGTTTTAAAAAACCTTCGCCGTCGCACGGATCAACGGGTTACCGAACTTGGTGGACCATTGACCCCGTTATCGAAACCGTTCACTTCATCTACGCCGCCGCATCCGGTCGCATCGGCCGCCGTCTCCAACGGTTCCAACACAAAAGGATTCACGAACCTTTTAAACGGCAACGGCCTGCGAGGCTGGTCCGGTGATGCAAAATACTGGTCTCTTCGAAACGGAGTGCTCACGGGGACCACTGATGGAACCCTTAAAAGAAACCATTTTCTCACCTGGAAGGGTTCAACGATTCGCAATTTTGAGCTTCGAGTCAAAGTCAAAATTTCCGGGGGGGGGAATAGTGGAATCCAGTACCGCGGGCGATCCCGTCCGGAAGTCGGCCTTGATAGCGTGAGCGGCTATCAATGTGATATCGTGGCCAACAACCCCAAATACAACGGAATGCTTTACGAAGAAAAAGGCCGCAGGATCCTGTCCCACACGGGGGAAAAAGTCATTGTCGCCCCCGACGGCCAACCGTGGGTCATCGGCCAGCTTCCCGTCCAAGAATTCAAACCCGGTGTGTGGCACGATTTCCGGGTACTGGTTGAAGGCAATCACCATCGGCACTGGATCGATGGACACCCCACGGCCGACCTGATCGATCTGGATGAAGAGGGAAGGTGTCTGGAAGGCGTCCTCGCTGTCCAAGTGCACGTCGGTCCCGCAATGAATATTCAATACAAGGAATTCCAGATCAAGCACCTGCCGGATGACCTTCCCTTGCTGGGCTTGAAGGATCACCCGATTCCAAATGGGTCTTACGGGGTTCGACCCCAGGGACGTTTGCCCAAGAACTGGAAGGCTCCTGTCTACAACCAAAAGGAACCCTAGGCATTCCAATCCCCGGTGATTTCAACGGGTAACGGGCAGCTTAGGTAATCTCAATTCTCAGACACCCGGTAAAGACTCGTGTCTGTCCGCAAGTACATGGCCCCCCGTGAAAAGGCAGGAATGGCAAACGTTCGCCCCGGGACCTGGTTGCTGCCCAATTCTCGAAATTTTTTGCCCGGCTCAACCCAGGTAGCTAGCCCCGTCTCATTGAGAAACAACAACCGGCCGTTGGCATGAATTGGGGAAGCCGAATAATTACCACGGAGTCGCTCCATCCAGTGCCGTTCACCCGTCTTGGCATCGACACACGAAGCAATACCCCGATCCGAAACAAAATACAATTCATCCCCGATCAATACAGGCGAAGGGGTACTGGGAGCCCCTTTCTTGATTCTCCAAACCACGTGGCTATCCGTTACGTCCCCCTTGCCCCCCAGCTTTACTGCCAATAGTTCGGGATGATCGTAATCATGATTGTAGAAAATCATCCCGTGTCCAATCACCGGCTGAGGAACGACCGACCAGCCATCAGCCTTGACTTGCCAAAGCTCTTTGCCGGTCAGCACGTCGTAGGCTGCAAAATGGTCCGATCCGGGAGCCATCAATTGAGGTTTACCGTCGACCAGGGAAACCACCGGTGTGGCAAATGAAAAACTGATCCTAGCCTTGACCGTTCGAAATGTTTTCCAGACCACTTGACCGGTCTCAGCGCTGACGGCAGCAACAAACGGCCGTTTTGAGCCATCACACAAAACCAAAAGCTTCCCATCGTAAAGTATC
>JAZABE010000089.1:0-4381 GCA_036137535.1 Planctomycetota bacterium
ATCGAATGGAACAGTTCCAATACAGCGAGGCAATCAACTGCCTTGAGTTTTGCGAACAATGGGGAATCGATACCCTGGAAACCCATTTCCTCAAGGCCCGCATCTACCGAAAAACGGGGAAGTTCGATGAATTTGAAAAGTCCCTTGCAAAGTCCGGTTCATTGGGTCTCCCCAAACCTCGACTTGAAAACGAAAAACTCTTGCTCCGAGGACAATCCGGTAACCTGAGCAAACTTTTTGCTGCACTGGAAAACCTCGCGGGTGGCGTCAACCAGTTTGACCCCCCCGAAATTTACGAAGCAATGGTCAATGGTTTGTTGTTACAGGGAAGATTCAACGAAGCCACCGAGTACATTGATCATTGGGCAAAAGATTTTCCCGGAGACCCTCGGCAGCGGTTCTACCATGCCGTTTTATTAATTCGATTTGGCCCAATCCGCAAAATTAAAGGAGCACAGGAAAAAGCAGCCGAAATCCTTCAGGCCTTGATCCAGGAATATCCCAACCATTACCAGGCAGTGATGGCCTACGGTGATTTACTTTTTGCCACAAATCAAATCGAGGCAGCCGCAATCCAGTTTGAGAATTGCCGGACTCACCCTGATGCTGGAATTCAGGCCGTTTCATCTCTGGCCAGGTGCTATACCAACTTGGGCCGACTCGAGGAAGCTAAAGGTCTGTTCAAATCTGTTCTGGAAACCAACCCCTACGATGACTTCGCTCGCGCCGAACTCGGCAAACTCCAATTCAATGACGAAGAATTTGAAGAAGCACTCAAAAACCTAGAAAGCAGTTACCCAAAGCGAAAATGGGACTTTGACCTGGCCAATAGCTTGGCTAGAACCCTAGAGGTTTTTGGCAAGACTGATCGAGCAAAAGAACTTTTTGACCAAGCCAACCAGATTCGTGAAAAACTCGCAATCGTTCAGAACCTGATGGAAGAAGTCGATCTCAAGGATGATGAAGACAAACGTTATGAATTGGGAAAAATGCTACTGGAATACGGGGATCCCGAAACCGGCATCATCTACCTTTCTTCGATTCGGGATTCCAATCCGCTTCATCAAGGCGCCAAAAAGGCATTGGATGACTATTATGCGAAAAAAAACAAAAAGAACCCACAGTTCCCCACCCCAATCGGTCCCCAACAAAACCCCTAAGGGAACCGTGGATTGATTTTAATGCCTGTCCAAATCACGACTTTCTCACTTTCAGTTCACTGCTTTCTTGCAGTTCTGTTATTGCTTCTCGGTCCCGGGTGTGCCCCTTCCTCCCAGTCCCCAACCGACAAGAACAATCGAAACCAAGCACAACAAAATCTACCTGCCTTTCAATTCACCAATCAAACCCCGAAAAGTGGAATCCAAGGCTCCTATCAAAACGGCGGTGAGAGCGGATTGCGAACGATGCTCGAAACACTTGGAGGCGGAGTTGGCATCGCCGATTTTGATCTAGATGGCCAGCTCGATTGTTTTTTTAACGGGGGCGGAACCCTATCAAAACCACTCGAAATCGGCGGACGCCCGTCGTTCCTGTATCGAAATCTACAGGATTGGAAATTTGCTCTTTGTTCAGAGGCATCGGGAGTCGACACGTCAAAGCTGTACAACCACGGTTGCCAATTTGGTGACTTGGACAATGACGGTTTTGCCGATCTTGTTGTGACCGGTTACCGAGGGATCCTGGTTTTCCGCAATCTGGGCGATGGTTCAATGGAAGCAATTGACTGCGGAATCCAAACCGACAAGTGGGCGACATCGGCCGCACTTTCCGACTTTGACCAAGACGGCAACCTCGACCTTTTCGTCTGCAACTATCTGGAATGGTCTCCTGCCAATCACAGAAAATGCTCGGGACCGGATCAAAATTATGATGTTTGTTCCCCGCGGGCTTTCCAGGGAACCATTGACGATCTATACACCAGTCAAGGAGATTGGACGTTTGCACGGGACGGCTCCGAAAAGGGAATTCTGTCCAACGGGAAGTCACTGGGTGTCGTTACCGGTGACATCGATATCGATGGTGATGTCGACATCTACGTTGCCTGCGATGTCAGCAATAATTTGCTTTATTTAAACCAAGGAAACGGTACGTTTGTCGAAGTAGGCGCACGACTGGGTGTGGATATTGGGGACGGATCAATGCCCAACGGCAGCATGGGGACTGACCTCAATGACTTCAACAATGACGGATTACCCGACATTGGAGTGGCCAACTTTGCAACGGAAGATTTCGCCCTTTACAAGCAAGTTCGAATTGGTGGTCAAGAATCGACTGCTTTCGTTTTCAATCTCGTTTCGAAGAAAACCAAACTCGCGGCGACCGATCAAATGTATGTCGGCTGGGGAACCATCTTTGAGGACTTTGATTCAGATGGCGATGAGGATTTAATTGTCAACAATGGACACATCAGCTACTTCCCAGAATCAGGGGAAATGCAGCAGAAGCCATTGATCTTTGAAAATACTGAAAACGCTTTCCGGTTTAAGGGAGCCGTTCAAAGTGAGTACTTTGAACAACGCCATCATGGCCGCGGTTGCGCCGTAGCCGATTTGGACCGAGATGGTGACTTGGATCTAGTTTTTTCAAACTGTAACGAAACATTTGCAGTGCTGGAAAATATTGGCCCCCAGAAGACAGTTTTGAAAAGAATCTCTCTGATTGGCTCCACGTTCAACCGGGATGGAATCGGCATTTGCCTGGAAAACCGTAACACCCACACCCTTAAAATGAAGAAGGGAGGGGGAAGTTTCCTATCCTCTTTAATGCCGGACCTTTGGGTCAAAATTCTCAAAAAACCGGGAAATCACGACAAAAACTCCTGGGTGCCGAAGCGGTTAAACTTTAAGTTTACCGAAAACGACAACCAAATCATTGGGATCGAAATCCCCAAAAAATAAAAGCATTTGCCCGTTTCCGGATAAAAAAACCCGTAAAAATCATTTTTTTCGGCGGGCAATTTCTAGTCGATTTGGCTGAGTTGGGTTAAACTTCAGGGGTTCGTGAAGAACTGGTACTTATTTAATCTTCACTATTATTTAACGACACTTTTATACTTCCTCTTGCCTGTGACCGTTTTGCTCACGGCATTTATTCTTATTTCTTTATTTTATGTTGGGAGAATACTTTATGACCAAGCGAGCTCAGAAAGGTTTCACTCTCGTGGAACTTCTCGTTGTCATTGCGATCATCGGTATTTTGATCGCATTGCTTTTGCCTGCCGTTCAAGCGGCTCGTGAAGCAGCACGTCGGACGCAGTGCATTAACAATCTGAAGCAGATTGGCTTGGGCTGCCATAACTACAATGATACGTTGAAGCGATTGCCGTGGAATTACGATCCACCAGAGGGCAGCCTCGCTCCTTACTCTTGGCTCGTGTCGATCTTGCCTTACTGTGAGCAAAACAACCTTGCTCAGAAAGTCAACTACAACGTGCACGCCACGGGAGCTGAACCTTTTGGCAACCTCAGTGAAGACGAAGTTTGGCCTGGCACTAAGAACTGCACTTCGGATCCAGATGAATCATCAGCGTTGGATATCATTCGTGAAACCGCATTACCTTACCTGATGTGCCCTTCAAACGCTTTCCAAAACGCTAACGGCTCTCGTCCTTCGCAACATGGAAGCTGGCTGCACACCATGGCTGTCGGCTCTACCGGTGTCGATGGCGTCGTACCTATGGCAGGTGCGGGAACAGATTACGTCGGAAACATGGGATTCGTGGCAAGTCCAGCAATGGAAGTTGACTCCGGTGGTGTTCCTGATTACATGCACTACTGTGAATTCGTAGACGGTTATCTTTCGAACATCAGTGGCACTTTTGCTCCTGGTACCGTTCAATGTCCAATTGTTAATCCAGGTGACTTCCGAAAAGTCAACTTCTGCAATGGTTTGTTTGGCTTCCAAGGCGCTATGCGAATGGCAGACGCCCATGACGGCACCTCGAACACCATTCTCGCTTTTGAAAACATGCACTGGCGAGGTGGATTCGATCCCATCAACGGATCGGATGACAACGGCAACACTTCGGTTGACGAACCATTTGACAAAAACTCTAACTTTAACGCTTGTTGGATGAATCCAAACGGCGCGATTGGTTCACTTCGAAATCCGATGAACATCGACGACTGGTCCCGATATGGCGCACCAGCCCACACCGGTGGCAATTTCGGATGTACCGGTTGGAGTTCAAACCACCCAGCAGGTGCCCAGGCTGTACTGCTTGATGGAAGTGGAAACTTCTTCAGCGAGAACATGACCGATTTCGTTCGATTAGCGCTCGCTACTCGAAACGGTGGTGAAACCGAAACTTACACTAACTAGATTTATTAAAATCTAATTAGTCAAGAAATGAAAAAAGCCTGCGAGAAATCGCAGGCTT
>JAZABE010000090.1:0-2947 GCA_036137535.1 Planctomycetota bacterium
AACTTTGGCCATAAATCCGGCGCATTGTTTCTGCCAATCAACTTGCGAGATTTTGTGGCTTTTGACATCCTGACTGAGTTCGTGCATCTCTTTGAGGAAATTTGCCGCCAACGGCTTGATTTCATCGCCCCAAGCATCCGTTTCAAAAAGGCTACTCAGAAGCGAATAAGTCAACAGCGACCCCACTGAAGTCTTGGCAAACAATCTGCGGTCTAAATTCGTCATCGATTTTCCTCGGATAATTAGTGAATCGAGATGGTTCCAAAATGCTTGAACTACTTCTTTTTCGACGGGGGATTGCCCGACTCTGAAGGCCGATTGGATTCGTTTTTCTGGGAGGAACGTTGGCTCCCACCCAAAGCGGATCGGGGAGCTTCCAAAAACTCCTGTTTACTGATCTCACCATTTTGATCCTGATCCATCGCTTTGACCCGAACTTTCAGGCGTTCAGAAATTTCCGCGCCTGCCAAGATTCCATTTTGATCGGTGTCCATGCGATCAAAAAAAGCACCGGGATCAAACCCTCCGCCACGTTGACCGCCTCCGCCACGTTGACCGCCTCCGCCATCATCGACACCTTCGCCGGGGGATTGGCCACCCACGAATGCGTATTGCTCTGTTTTGTTTAATGGCCTCCCCAGTTCAGCTTCTAAAGCCTCCAGGGCATTCTTGAATTCTTCAAACGAAACTTTCTGGTCTTGGTTGGGATCAAATCGGTCCATTTGCTTTCGAATACTCGATTCGCCTGCCAATTCCGCCAGAGTCACAAAACCATCGACATCTTCGTCCATTGCATCAAACAAGGCTTCCTCGATCGGGCGTTTTCGAGCAGTCACGCTGGCCGTTACCGGCGCATTGCCCCGCTCAAAAAAACTTTTGAAGGACCAGTCCTGATCTTCAAAGGTTTGCGGGTCGGCAGATTTAGCCTCTTCTTCACTCGCAATCCGGTCGTAGAGAACAAAAAATTCCATAGCCTGTTTTCCAGGGATCATGCGGGACCATTGGTAATGATCTTTTCTCTGGAAACGAACACTTTTTTCCCCTGAACCTTCTAAATCAAAACGCTTGAATTCTGATTTCGGCTGGCGACCCTTCAAAGCCGCAACCACATCCACCCGGGTCATTTTCACATTTCGGCTGTCGCGGCTAATGACTTCCATAGCCATCAAGGCCTTTCGACTGGCCGGACGAATCACGCCAAATTCCCAAATCCCACACACAACCACCCCCAAGAGGGCGATCACCAGCAGGATCATCCGTAATGCATTTGCCGTCCGTTCACCGGGTTTCATTTTCAACTTTCCTAAAAATCATCCAACCGTTTATCGCCCATGGTACCCGGACATTTTTTGTCCAGGCCTGGTCCCAAGATATCAGCTTGAAACCAAGAAAGCGATAATGGACAAGGTTCCCAGCCTGCTAAATCGTTTATGGAATTCCGAGAGACTTTACCATGGGTTTCAGCAGAGGCAGTCCGAGTTTCCAATTTTTCAACCGTTGGATACACTGAAACAAAAATTTAACCCTTAAACAATTTATGAAAACAATCACCGAAGCTGAACTGACTCAACAATACTCACTTCAGCCAAAATCTCGCACGGCGATGATTACGTTTGTTTGCGGACTGTCTGGACTGATTCTTTGCATTGTGCTTTTCATTCTCGTGCAACGTTATTTCTCGGAGATGCAACAGATCATCGCCGATTCAAAGGCCAATCTCGAAATGAATCCCAACGAACGGATCGAGTTAAACGAGCTCGTTTTCCGGAAAACCGAGGCCTTTGGCAATCTCGCCATCCCATTATTTCTCGCTGCCAATTTCCTCTGGATCGGTGGAGGATTTTCCTGGTCCTTTGACCTTTATCGCCAACCCTCCAACGCATCACTGCGAAAAATAGGAGGCATCCTGGTTTTAATTACGGCGGCCACGTGTTGCCTGTGGTGGGCCTACCTAATCAGCCGCTATTTCCAGGGCGCCGGCACGGACTGAAACCTGAACTCTTGAACCTTCGACTTCGCAGAGGGCAAGATTGCAGCGTGCACTCTGGAACAGCACTCAACACCCGCCACTCACGCTGCGCGGTTAACCAACCCTTCCAAACCTGAAATTTCCAACTCGCAAACCAACCCGTGGACCTCTTCGTTGGCGGGGCGTTTCAGAGGTTTGGCCCGAGTCATCGACTCCAACAACGACTCCAAACGGGAACCGAGTTGCCCCGCCCCCAGCTTCATTGACAAGGGAACGTCTGGTTTTCCCTCGAAAAATTCTATCATGGATTTACCCAGCGAATAAACATCGGAACTCGTCGCCATCGGCTGATGGACTTGCCTGCATTCCGGAGCCATGTAGGCGGGCGTGCCGGTCTGGTAATTTTCTCCGTTGCAAAAATCACCGACTTTTGAAGCCAGCCCCAAGTCAATCAATTTGGCACTGCCTTGCACGAGATCAATCAAAACATTCCCCGGCGACAGATCCCCATGACGAATTTTCAGTCGATGCAATTCCCGCGTCGCCTCACAAATCTGGCGAAAAAACATCAGCTTTTCGTTCAGTGGAATAAAATATTTTTGCCTTTGGTTTATCTCTCGCAGGGAATCGCCCTGGAACCTTGCCGAAACCAGAAAAGGAACCTGTTCTTCAATGTCATGATCCAGGAAAGCAATAATACCGGGGTGTCCCGTCAATTGAGAGCACGCCAATTCCCGCCGCAGCATTTCAACCGACATTTCAAAGTGATCGCTCGATGGATCCACAAACTTGATGATGTAATCTGCGTGGTCTGCAGAAACCGAACGGGGCCGAGCGGTGTAAATACTTGACCAGCGGCCAACCGCTAATTCTTTGACCAGCTCCCAATTTTTAAGCTTCATTTTCATCACATCAACTTTTTATCGGCAGTTTACCGCAATTGCCTTCACCGATACCGGACTTCTGGAACGAATTGTT
>JAZABE010000091.1:0-3822 GCA_036137535.1 Planctomycetota bacterium
TAGCCGTAGTCCTGGTGCCAAGTCCATGCACCACCAATTTCAGGATCCTTCATGATCATCTTCGAATGGTAGTGATAAACTTCGTCATCCAAAATGGCTTCCGCACTATTCACCATCCTTTCACAGCGAGCAAACATACCGTAAATACCTTCGCCTGGATGATTCCAAAGAGACAACCGAACCTGTCCACCCTCACCATCATTCTTGCCAAACGAGTGATCATCCAACACCCGATCTTCCCGCGCGGACTTCTGCAACAGCTCTATTTCCTCTGAATCGAAAAATCCTCGAGCAAAACAGTAACCGTCCTGGTGATAATCGGCCACCTGGCTGCCTGTCAAAGGTTGAGGTGTCAAAACAATCTCCCATCAAACCGTCTTTTGATAAAACCTGATTCTACCGATCGACCGGGTTGATTGCTAAGGGTTATCGAACGCGATTCAACCAGCCCAGCTTCAAAAAACTAAAAACCAATTCTCAGTCGCTATCCCCACAGGGATTACCGACCCAAGGCCGGTTTTGTGTACAATAGGCAGTTTAATACTAACTTTCCCATTCAATGACCAACTGACCATGCAAACGTTTAGCTTCCCAATCTTCATTGGTTTACTGATTTCCACAGTTGCAAACGGCCAACTCCCCTCAGGATGGAAAGCCCACGATCTCAAACGACCCGCACCTCGGGTCGTGACACCAACCGCTTTAAGCCAACCTGGCAAAGCTCCCAGTGACGCGATCATTCTTTTTGATGGAAACGACCTTTCCCAATGGAAATCCAACCAGGGCAAAGCGGCCAAATGGAAGATTGTCGAGGGTGCGATGGAATCCGTAGCAGGAAGCGGACCCGTCATTACACGCAAAGAATTTTCTGATTGTCAATTGCATGTCGAGTTTGCCTCCCCGAAAAATGTCAAAGGAAAAGGACAAGGCCGAGGAAACAGTGGCGTGTTCCTGATGGGTGACATCGAAGTCCAAGTTTTGGATAGCTTCGACAACGCTACATATGCCGATGGAAGTGCGGGAGCGATTTATGGACAATACCCTCCTTTGGTTAATGCCAGCCGAAAGCCGGGTGAGTGGCAGGCTTATGACATCATCTTCCGGGCACCCAGGTTCTCCAAGGACGGCAAACTGATCCAGGCGGCTCGGCTTACCGTTCTGCACAACGGCGTTTTAATCCAGGATTCCAGCGAAATCTACGGGCCTACCGCCTGGATCCAGCACCGCAATTATACCAAGGGCAAAACCAAGGGACCGATTTCGCTGCAAGACCATGGCAACCCAGTTCGCTACCGCAATATCTGGGTCAGGTCACTGGCCAAGAATCGACAGCAACCTCCAAAACGATCAGAGCAAACCAGGATCCAAATTTCCGAGGCCGAAGCCAAGAAGCTGGCCGGGCAATACGGGAATATTCGAGTCACCAACCGGGGCAACCAGCTCTTTTTGAATTTTTTCGGAGCTGCTCTGGAAATGGTCCCCCAGAGCAAAAGTCAATTTCTGTTCACTAAATCCGCGGGAAAAGCCATATTCCAGGTCGATGCCGAGGGAAACGGTACTGATTTAGAATTAATTCTGGACGCCGCCGGAACCCGTAAGGGCAAAAAAAAATAACGCCTGCATCGGCCCGCTTCAAGGACTATGCAGGATCCTCAGTGCGGTCGAACCAACGGGCCACCTGCCCTAGTCCCTGGATGGGATCATTTTCTGGCCAATACTCCAATCCAACATAGCCCTCGAAACCAGCGGCCCCAATCGCCTTAAAGATTTCCGGGTAGTGAATTTCTCCCGAGTTCAGTTCGTGACGCCCCGGGTTTCCCGCCGCGTGGAAATGACCAATATTCTCGAGGTTGTCCAAGATATTGGTGAGTAAATCGCCTTCACTAATTTGCTGGTGATAAATATCAAATACGACTTGCACGTTGGGAGAACCAACTTTTTCGATGATTTCAAAGGCCTCGTCACTGCGAATCAGGTAATAGCCGGCATGATCGACTTTTTCGTTGAGTGGTTCGATCACCAATTTCACACCGGAACCATCCAGCAACTTGGCCGCGTGCGTCAATCCCTCAACCAGGCTTTTCTGCTGATCTGCCCGGTCTACGCCCAACACAAAATCACCAACCTGGGAGATCAAAATATTACAGTCCAGAGTTTTCGCGGCCTCAATGGATTTCTCCAATCCCTCGAGGTAAAGCTTCCGGCATTCTGGACGAGTCAACGAAATGAATTTTGTACAACACGAAGCAATCTTCAACGAGTACTCACGGCGCAGATCATTCAGCTGCGCCAGGTCTTTTTCCCACCAGCACCAGAATTCAAAAGCCGGATAGCCGAGATCGGCAACGGTTTTCACCGATTGCTCCAGCGGAACCCCTTCGAAGACAGCATCCACACAAACCGAAGGCTTGAGCTTACCAATTTCCATTTCCATCAACACAACCTAAAACGCAAAGAAAACATAAATCGATAGTGCAAAAAGCACTAGGATCGTGCCGACCAAGTTGGCATGCTTCCAAGGCGTAATATCGACCAGCTTGGACTCCTGTTGTTCATACGGTGAATCCAACCGCAATCCAACTGCCGCCAGCACCAACTGCAGGATAATCAAGAAGACAAAAACAGCACCCATGTAGTGATAGCCGTTGCCAAACGTACTGGCCAACCAACCGGTCTGCGAATCTCCTGGGATAAAGGTTCCAATCACCATCAACAACAAACCGGTCTTAATGGCAATCAACGCAGCTTTTCCATTCACCCTGCGGTTGAACAGGCCGACCAGCATAACCGCCAAGAGAGGGATAAAGTAAACCCCGTTTAATTTCTGAAAAAAACCAAAGACCCCTTCGCGTCCGTGGAAAACCAGTGGGGCCGCAACAACAGCCAGAACACCTACCACGACACTGCAAACTTGTCCCGAACGAACCACTTGCTCCGTGGTCGATTGCGGGTTGATGTATTTTTTGTACACATCAAGTGAAAAAAGAGTTGCTGCTGAATTTAAAACCGAGTTAAAGGTCGAGAGTATCGAACCGACAATCACCGCAGCAAAAAAACCAAGCAACCAGGGCGGTAGAACCCGGGCCACCAAAGCTCCATAAGCATTATTGGCATCCCACTCTCCTTGCTCGTTCTGACCAAGGGCTTCTCGAAGCTCCGCATCCTCGGCACCAATCACCAGGTAAGCCGCAACGATCCCGGGAAGGATCAGGATCAACGGTGCTAGAATTTTGAAAAAAGCAGCAATCATTACACCTTTTTGCCCCTCTGCCAAATTTTTCGCGCCAAACGTTCGCTGAATAATCTGCTGGTTAGAACTCCAGTAGAAAAAATTGAGCAAGAGAACTCCGGTAAACAATGTGGGCCAATAAGTGTCTTCTCCCTGTTTCCCCAACGACTGAAAAGCATCAGGATTGGTTTGTTGAATCTTCTGGTAAGCGGCGTAGAATCCCCCCTCCTGGTTGGCGACGAGATTGAGGGAAAAGTAGGTGATCAACAACCCACCCACCAACAAACCGGCACCGTTAAACGTATCGGAAATGGCAATTGCCTTGAGCCCTCCAAAGATCGCGTAAGCACCTCCAAGAACCGCAATCAGAATCACAACGGCCCAGATGGTTTCAATCGAATTTAAACCAAGCATTTCCTCCAAACCCAACATCTCATTGAGCCCCTTGGCACCCAGGTAAAGAACAAACGGCAGCAGGATCAACATGTAAGCCACAATAAAAATCGCTGCGGTGATCGATCGAACTCCCGAACCGAACCTTTCCTCAAGAAACTGAGGGATAGTGGTGATCCCCGACTTCAAATACCGTGGTA
>JAZABE010000092.1:0-1251 GCA_036137535.1 Planctomycetota bacterium
ATCAAAACCACCAGTGGCCAGAAAATGGTCGGTTCGGAGGCAACATTCCGGAACATGAGTGGAATCGGTGAAGACAAAGTCAACTTGTTTGTTGCAATGTGCCGGACGCACAAAGTTCCCTGTCGAATCGTCTGGGTTCGAGGGCATTTCTACCCGGAATTCTACTTGGTTGATGATGAAGAGGTTGGGCATTGGTTTCCCTGCGAGGTAGTTGGCAATACGGACTTTGGCAGTTATTCCAAGCCTCGCCCAATCCTGCAGAGAGGCGACAACATCAAGGTTCCAGAGAAAAGGGAACGGCAAAGATTTGTGGCAGAATTTCTCCAAGGGAAAAAAAGCCAGGGTAAGCCGCAGATTACGTTTGTTCGTGCCCAGGTTCCAAAACCAGTCCAGAACTAGACTTGCCAGGTCTGTGGGGAGTTTGGTTTTGGCATTCCAGAAAATTGTGGGGTCGATCACTGCTTGGTGAACGGGAGTTCGTTGGTTAATTTAATAGTCTTCCTCGCATGTGTGACTATTAGAGAAATGAACGAATGCTTGATCTTTTTGACAAAATTGAAGAAACGACCGCTTTCCTGAAATCCAAGTGGGACAGAAGTCCCGCTGCCGGTATTGTTTTGGGGACCGGATTGGGTCCCCTCGTGGATAAAATCGATGTTCAAGCTTCGATTGATTACGAAGAAATTCCGAACTTTCTGAAATCCACTGCCACGAGTCACCGGGGTCGGCTTGTTTGTGGCGAACTTAATGGACTCCCGATCATGGCAATGCAGGGTCGCTTCCATATGTACGAAGGTTACTCGTTGAAGGAGATCACGTTGCCGGTTCGAGTTATGAAGGCAATGGGGGCTGATTTACTGGTAGTGTCCAATGCCTGTGGTGGAATGAACCCTAACTACAAGTGTGGCGACATCATGATGATTGAGGACCACATTAACTTGCTTGGCGATAATCCACTGATTGGGATTAACGACGATCGGTTGGGTCCACGCTTTCCAGACATGTGCGAGCCTTACAGCCTGGAACTGGTTGACCGGGCAATCGTTGCAACCAGTCTGCCCGGCCGCGATCTGGAACTGGCCCGCGGGGCACGCGAGGCACGCGCCCGCACCCGCGTTGTTGCCCTCGGTGGAGTAGCGGCCGGCTTCGCACGCGGAGCAGCTCGTGGCCGCCGTGTTGTTGTTCGTTGCCCAGCCGGGCACGCTGGCGGCGGGGGGAGGAAAGAGGGGATGAAGTGACGCGACGCAATGT
>JAZABE010000093.1:0-2301 GCA_036137535.1 Planctomycetota bacterium
CCGCGATCGGCATAACGTTCCCCAGACTCAAAACTCGACTCCTTGATTTTTTGAAAACCGATTAGTTTCTTTGCC
Organism: Planctomycetota bacterium; assembly: GCA_036137535.1. Lineage (GTDB taxonomy): Bacteria > Planctomycetota > Planctomycetia > Pirellulales > Pirellulaceae > JABAAE01. The sequence goes on from JAZABE010000093.1 coordinate 76, forward strand.
AATTCATTGGCCCGAGCCAGTTCAATACCGGTTTTGGCATCCCGACGCAAACCGTTCGCAGATTGTCGCAATGCGTCGAGATTCCAATTCTGCTTGGGCCCCAGAACCATTTGGGTCAAAGCCAAGTCAATAGCCTCAGCACGATTCTCGAAATTAGAGTACGTCGAAAGCTTAATCAAATCGAAACTAGCTTCATTTGCGCTTACATTGCCAATTTGACTCTCTCCATCATCTAAAACTCGCCATCCACTGCGCTTGGTTGAAGAAATTCCTGCGTTTGATTTTCCCAGGTTAATCTGCTTCAACAACTCGATTTCAATACTTGATTTTTGAATTTCGCGATTGCTGACTTCAACGGAGCTTACTGAGGCTGGTGCTGGACTCCCTAGGCTAGTTTTATGAATCCAGCGAAATTCTCCACTAGGAGGTTGCACCTGATACCAAGTTTCAGCTTGGTTCGAGAAGGCCCCAAGGATTTCAACTTTTTTGACCACGCTCAACAATTCGCCAGATTTTAGTTTTAGTTGCCATAGGGGCTTAAATTCACCTTCAAGTCGACTGCCAACCCAAGCTTTGGTCTGGTTGGATTTAACCTCGACAATTTTAGGGTCTGCTGTGGATTCAACGGCAGAGGCGAGCACCAAGCTGAAACTATTTTCGGGTGGCCGAATCGCATAGTATCCTCCGGGATCATGTCGGTAAATTTCAACCTTAGTCCCTTGAGGCAACCGGTCGGTCGCATAGTGTGATTTACCGGGACCGCTGAGCACTTCGGCGGTTTCTGTTGAAACAACAAGTGTGTAGGGAAAGCTGTCTTCACCATTGATTTGAGTCCTCGCCAAGAAGACTCCGATCAATATCCCGAAAATTAATTTCATCGGCTGGAATACCATGGATTTTGGAAACAACAATACTCGTCATGAAAAGACTCAAACATTGTCCAGTTAATAGGAAAAATTACTAATTTGTTCAAGGTCGAGCTTGCTAGCTTATTGAGAATTCGGCCTTGGTTTTGATTCGATTCCAATCGGACCAACATCTCTCAGAGACCTAGCAATATCACCTGGGTTTGAAATCTATTCATTGACGGGCAATGAGCAGGTTCCCGACCGATGTTTTCAAACAAAACCGGCTTCAAAACGACAAAACTTGCATTTTTCCGCGAGATTACCGACAATGCATTCAATAAGTACCAACTTCTCATTTGTTTGCGATGCTTTCATTTTCTTCCTCGAAACCGTCCCGACGAAGTTTCCTCTCCGTTGGCTCGCTAGGCGCTGCAGGCGCACTCAACATGGGTGGACTCAGTTTGCCGAATTTGTTGAGCGCACAAAATTCGCTGAAGAAAAAGCAAACAAACTACGGGACCGACAAATCGGTCATTCTTCTTTTTTTGCACGGTGGACCCAGCCAAACAGAGACATTTGATCCCAAAATGTCAGCCCCTGCGGGAATCCGCAGCGTAACCGGTGAAACCAGGACTTCAATTCCTGGCGTGACTTTTGGGGGAACTTTTCCAAAGCTGGCTAAACTTGCCAACGAAATGACCATTGTTCGCTCGTTTGCATCCGGCAATGGAAACCACGACATCAAGCCCGTCGTTGACACAACAACATTTGGTGCCAACCTAGGGTCGTTGTATGCCCGAATTGCCGGTACGAATAATCCCCAAACGGGCATCCCCAAAAATGTTGCCCTGTTCCCGCGCAGCGTTGATCCACAACGTCAAAAGCGAACCAGTCAGTTTGGAAAATTTGAAGCAACAGGAACATTGGGCAAAGCTTATGCCCCCTTCATTCCAGGCGCCGGTGGACCTGCCCAAGAGGATATGAAACTGACACTCGAACCGGAACGACTCGATGACCGGAAGAGCCTCTTGGGAAGTCTCGATCAGGTCAAACGTCGACTTGAATCCATGCCGGGAATCGACCAGGTCCGCAATCAGGCTTTTTCTACGATTCTCAGCGGAGTCGCCGACGCATTTGATCTTTCCAAAGAAAACAAAAAACTAGTTGAACGCTACGACACTGCACCGTTAGTCACTCCAGATGCCATCAGCCGCAAGTGGCGCAACTACAACAACTATGTCGACAATGCAAAAACTTTGGGAAAACTACTTTTACTGGCTCGAAGGCTTTGCGAAAGGGGCTGTGGTTTTGTCACGGTCACGACCAATTTCGTCTGGGATATGCATGCTGACATCAACAACGCGACGATGACAGAAGG
>JAZABE010000094.1:0-2507 GCA_036137535.1 Planctomycetota bacterium
GAACAAAACAAATTCTTCTTCGGTTAAAACAGCATTTCTTTTAAACTTTTCAAAATCGTTATTCTTTATTGAATCAAAAACAGCTCTTCCCAAAGACGCCGCCGCTGTTTCGAATTTTACATCGGGCTGGACCGATTTCGCGTCTCTCTTGGCTAGTTCCCGCCTAATAGATTTGAGATGCTCTTTTTCTTCCTGTGTAAAATCTCCGCGTTGGAAACGATCCGCTTCACTTTGTATTTTCTCCAAAGCAGCGTTGATCTTACTGGAACGTTCGTTTGCCGCCGCTGCAGTTGGCTGAACGTTTTGAAGAATCTGGGTCAACTCGTTCTCCACGACCCGTTGCGGTTCTGGCTTATTTGTAACGTTAACTTGACTAGAGCGTTTGCTAGACGTTACTGCAGATACCGATGGCCCATACTTTGCCAGAGCTGATTTGTTCTCGTCGTACAAATCTCGAGTCGTGATTTTAGTTTCTGGAGTTAAGGGCTTATCCCAGTCCTTTTTGTCCACTTTTTCAAGCAGGGCCTGTAGCTCTTGCCGGACCTTTTTCGTGTTTGCCATCGCACTCGAGACCCTTCTGCTTGCATCTAACAAACGATCAGTCTGGGCAATCGTGCTAGAAAGATCATTGCCAGTAACACTGGAATTCGAGGCCTGCCGAGACGCTGTATTTGCGGCCTTAAGTTCTTTGGCTACCTCCAAGAGTTTTTCAAATTTTTCATAGATTTGTTTGCCGGTTTTCGCGAAAGATTGGACGGAGTTGCCTCCCTGACTGGTGGCAATCACGATGACTACGGTGACCAACAGACCCGCGCCTCCAGCGATTCCCCCAAACAAGAGGAATTTATTCTTGCTTTTGGGGTTTGCCGGTGTCGGGAGGGCAGGAGGACCGGGTTGAATTGCTGGTGCAGCCCTACCGGTATCAATTACGGGTCCTTTGAATCGTTCTTGAACGACTGGCACGGAAGCTGGCGAATCAGCTTCTATTGCTTGTTGAACCGGTTCAGAACTTGCAGGTTCGGCCGGTGGCGTTTTGATCAATTCCCAAACTGTTTTCAGTTCTTGGAAAGGTCCCTCTGCCGTATTGCCAACCCAGTCGGTACCGGTAACCTTTTTTGCTTTTGCAAAACCCATTAATTGTTCACGGGTAAACGGCCCCTGAACTTTCTCACCACGCTTAATAAAGTACTGCATTTGATCTCTCGCGTTACCAATCTCCAACCGTTGATTTTAAGCTGCCCAGAGTTCAAAAAAAACTAGCAATGTTCAGACTTCTTACAGCTTTTTTTGACAGCCACGCCTTAAGAAGCCTGGGGCCCCACAGCTTCAGCCCCATCGCTCCCAGATCTTGACCACACCCTCGGGGCGTGAATGCGCGGTACCCAATCTATAGCGGGCGTCTGGGGAGCATTTGGAACGGGTTTTCCACGATCCAAAGCGGTAGTTTTTCCTGATATGATTAGAGACATTCAGGTCAAATCCGAATCAAGAAACCAATGGTCGACAAGAAAAAAATAATCATCGAGGAAAAGCCCTCCCCCAAAAAACCCAGCAGCAAAACGGGTTCTTTAGTGCAAGGCTTAAAATCCGCCTGGAGTGACGTTCAGGAGGGATTTAACCAACCGTTCAAAACAGCGAGGGAAAGGGAACTGGAAAACAACCCGGCTATTCAAAAAGCCGATCGTAAGGTTGACCGCTTAGCCCAGGAAGCCGGCGAGCGAATCACCAATATTGAAAAGAGAATCATCTCGAATCCCATCAAGCACCTCGGTGCACGCTACGCCGTTAACGATGGGTTTCAATTCGAGCCTATTGAAGTTTCCAATGAAATTTTCGGATTCGCCCTAGACGTGCACGGTGGAACACGCGAAGCCGGGGAAGTTTTTGAACCGGCATGTCATACGTCAAAGCACTTTGCCTTGACGGCACTGGATTACTGCGTAACCCAGTGGTGCACTTTCGTCGCGATTCAAATTGACAACTATGACCCGAACTACAAGATAAAAACACCTTGGCTTAAAAAGCCAGACTTGGCCAAGAGCCAAATCTACTTAATCGACACGGAAACCAGTAATTACTACTACCCAATCGTCTCTACTCTCTCAGGTGAAACACTGGCCGGCTATCCCAAGGTCGGGATCATTGCTTTCGACAAATTCCGGTTTGCGACTAACAAGTTCGAACTCCACATCTCCGAGGTCAAGCTTACCAGTGAACCTTCCAAACGGTACTCGTTCAAGTTCGCTGCCTCGGATCCGTCTCTTGGTTTTGAAATTGAAAGCAAGCCCATGGGGCCGTCGCTTGCAAACTCGGCCAAGCTGGATATCACGGAACAGGGAAATGAAATCAAAAGCGAAATCAGGAAGCAACAAACGGGATGCGGATGCCTCGTGTTGTTTGCCCTTGGCTTTGCCAGCCTGGCAACAACGGCCATCACGGTTTTGATCTAAGACAGTCGGCGCTAGTGAATGAGGTCGGCGATCATGACAGCACCTCAAACCATTCCT
>JAZABE010000095.1:0-2511 GCA_036137535.1 Planctomycetota bacterium
CCCAGGAAAATGGTCATGGTTCCCAAGGTCACCACGAAAGGAACAATTTTCAGGAAAGCGATGACCATCCCGTTCGCTACGCCACAGGTTAACCCGGTCAAGACTCCCAACAAAATCGCGAGAAATACAGTTGCAGGGTGATTCGGTAATTGATTTCCCCAGTCCTGCTTCGCGGCTTCAACCGACAGAAAAAATTCACCCTCTTTCAATTGCTCAATCCGCTGTTCCTGGGTTTGCACATTGGATTTCAATCGTCGGAAATCCTTCTTTAATCGTTCATACTGATCGTAGCCGAACCGGTTGCTCGTGCTGAGTGCCTGCTCCTGTTCCTGGGAAAGCTCTAACCAGCCCCGGTCCGCTAGACGAGATTCGACGGAACCCAGTTGGGTTTTCAATCGTTTGAGCTTGATCCCGATTAAATCTGCGAGTCGTTCCTTGGCAGGTTGAATTTGCGTTGACTCAGCACGATTGGCAATCAGATGAGCAACCGTAACGGCAGCGTCCCTCACGTTGGACCCGTGGTTCAACCGGCTACCGAGATCGTGGTACATGCAATAGGCAACCATCGTTGCCGAAAGCGTTACCGCGGTTCCACAGGAGAGATCAATGCCCCCGGAAATAATCACCACGGTCATCCCCACCGCTGCCAACGCGTAAACACAGGTTTGAATGGAAATATTCGACAAATTATCCGTCGTGAAAAATTTCCCCTGGGAGTAAAGGCTGTCCAAGACCGCAAACAGAATCACCACCAGGGTCAACGCGACCAGCGGCCCCATAAACAGGGGAAATCGGAAATTCCGTTTCTGGGGATCTTTGCTCATGGGTTTTCCGTCGTCACTGCTTGCATCATCACTTCTTGCTCGGTCCAGTCTTCTACGTCCCGAAGGTCTCTCAGCCTTCCCCGGGACATGACCGCAATTCGATCGCAAATTGCCATCAATTCGGGTAAATAGGAACTGACGACAATAATACTTTTGCCCTGAGATGCAAGCTTACCAATGATCCGGTAGATCTCAGACTTGGTTCCCACATCGATTCCCCGGGTTGGCTCGTCAAGTAAATAGACATCTGCCTTTTGGTGCAACACCCGGGCAACAGCCACTTTCTGTTGATTCCCGCCGGAAAGTGAGTTCACCGCGAAATCCTGTGACCCGGTTTTAATCTCCATTTCCTGGATGCAGGCTTCGACCTTTTTCCGGCGTTCGGACAGGTTGATCCAACCCCACTTGCTGTACCGTCCCAGACGGCTGTAAGTAATGTTTTCGCCGATCGACTGATCCTGCGCAAGCCCCTCGGTTTTCCGGTCTTCTGAAACCATGGCCAGACCATTTTCAATACTGTTCTGAGGAGAGGCTCCGTGCACCGCCTTGCCGACCAAATGGAGAGAACCACCCGAAATGGGATCTAGCCCATAAATGGCCCTCAGCAATTCGGTCCTCCCGGCTCCAACCAATCCCGAAAACCCCAGCACCTCACCCCGGCGTAGTTCAAAGCTCACGTCACGGGGAATGTCAAAGCCACTCAATTCGGTCAACGACAGAACCGGCTCACCAATTTCATGATCGACCCTGGGAAAGAGTTCTTCGACTTCTCGCCCGACCATCAAGTTCACGATTTCTTTCTCGTCAATACCCCGAAGGTCACCAGTGCCGACGTCGTTTCCATCACGAAGCACCGTGTAGGTATCCGCGACCCGCCGGATTTCTTCTAAAAAATGGCTGATGTAAACCACGCCCAAACCCCGCTGCTTCAGCCCGTCAATAATCAAGAAAAGTCTTTCGGCATCCTTCTGGGTCAAGGAACTGGTTGGTTCATCGAAAATAATAATCTTGGCATCGTAGGCTAAGGCCCGCCCAATTTCCAACAACTGTTGCTCTCCTACGGAAAACTCGCTGATCGGGCACGCAAGATCCAAGTGTTCACAACCCAGTTGAGCCAAAACTTCTTCGACTAATTGTTTCTGCTTGGACCGGGACACAAAACCGTAGCGGTGAAATTCACGACCCAGGCAAATATTGTCCACCGCGTTCAAATGGGGCGTGAGAGTCAACTCTTGATAAATCATGGCCACACCCTGGTGACGGGCGTGGGCTGGATTCTTCGGCTCAAACCCGTTCCCATCGACCCACACTTCACCCTGGTCAGGGAAAATCGCTCCGCTGAGAATTTTCATCAAGGTGCTTTTCCCCGCACCGTTTTCACCAATCAGCGCGTGCACCTTGCCCGAGGCCACTTCCATCGCCACGTCACTCAGAGCCACCGTCGCCCCAAACCTCTTGGAAATCCCCGACATCTGCAAAATCGGGCGAGACGGGCTCACAGTTGATTTAGATTCTTTTTCCGGTGCGATCATCCAATAACCAGGCAATTCCCCGGGAACTCGAAACCGAGGCCCTTAATACTTCCTGTTGCGATTTTCTTATTTGGATCCGGCAGTTCCATCGTCAGCCGGCTGCTTCCGCGCCTCCGACTTAGCTTGTCCCAATGCATTGGCCAGACAAGGGGCGG
>JAZABE010000096.1:0-4300 GCA_036137535.1 Planctomycetota bacterium
CGGCAAGTTATTCAGGCCACCGAATCCGGCTGCCAAATCGCGATCGTTATTGGAGGGGGGAACATTTTAAGAGGCGGTCAGTTCAAATCTAAAAACGCAAGCATCTCCGAGGCCACTGCGCACTACATGGGAATGTTGGCTACCGTGATAAATGGTTTGGCCATTCAGGATGCATTGGAAAACGATGGGTGTGAAACGCGGTTGATGTCAGCGATACATATGGATACGGTTTGCGAACCCTATATACGACGGCGTGCCCGGCATCATCTCGAGAACAACCGGGTAATTATCCTTGCTGCTGGAACCGGAGGACCCTTCGTAACGACCGATACCGCGGCCGCACTCCGAGCCCTGGAACTGGGCGCGGACGGGCTGCTCAAGGCAACGCGAGTCGATGGTGTGTATAGCGAGGATCCTGAAAAAAACCCTCATGCGTCTTTTTATCGTGAGCTAAGTTATTCCGAGGTTTTGGAAAAAAACCTTCGATTTATGGACACGACCGCTGTGGCCCAGTGCATGGAACACCAAATGCCAATCCTTGTGTTTAATTATCAAAAAGAAGGCAATATTCAAAAAGCAATTGGTGGTGAACGGATCGGAACTCGAATCGTCAGCAAATGCAGTGAACCGGTGTAGATGATTATCCACCAGCAGCTGCTGGGATTTCTGCAATACTCGATTGAAAAGGATTAAACATGAATCGCGAAGAAATTCTCCTTGACACTGAAGGCCGGATGGTCAAGGCCGTGGAAGTTTTGAAGACGGCTCTCACCGGCATCCGGACGGGGCGCGCCAATCCCGGCTTGGTTGATTCGCTTCGAGTCGATGTCTATGGTAGTCCGACGCCCATTAAACAAATCGCAACTGTCGGTGCGCCCGAACCCCAGCAGATTTTAATCAGACCGTATGACCCCAGTGTGATTAAGGAAATTGAAAAAGCGATCGTGGCAGGCGACTTGGGCTACAACCCGCAAAGTGATGGCAAGGTAGTGCGGATTAATATCCCAGCATTGTCAACAGACGTGCGGAAAAAAATGGTTTCCCGCATCAAGGACTTAACTGAAGATTCGAAAGTGTCGCTTCGAAATATTCGCAGAGATTCCAATAAAGCTGCGGAGGCAGCCCAAAAAGAGAAGTTGGTATCGGAAGATGAGCGGGATGACATTAAAGATGAAGTCCAAAAAATGACCAAGAAATACGAAGATGAGGTCAGCGGTATCAGCAAAAACAAAGAAGCTGAAGTTATGGAAGATTGAACTTCGGCCTTTTTTTTCTCAAATATCGGTCGGCCAGAGTTGTGCGAGACGGGTACGCAGCGAGCTTCCAATGGTTTGATGGCAAACCAATTTTAGCCGGACGAGCCGAGAGTGTTGGCGGTGGCGTGGTGTTCGAAATAGTTACGGTTCCTGCTTGATGAATCAATAAAATGCCTCGAATCTCGAAACCCAATCGATCTGGACCGAGTTCACAGCGAGGATCAGCCGGTACGCCAAAAACCAGCAAACCTCAACGCAGTGTCCGAAGAATGTTGCTTGGAGGGTTGGCCGTCGTGGGCCTAGGCATTTACTTGGTCGATTTGTTAAGCGACGGCACCGCGGAAGTATTGAGTCAGTCCGCTTTTCGAGTCGGAATGGTTCTTGGAGCTATGTGGTTTGCCTATCCCCAGTTAACTCAAATCACAAGAAGTTTTTCATCCGGCATTTTGGTGGCCCTTCTTCTGGTGACGTTTGCCATTGCAAAAAACCCCTTGATCTTGGTCGGAGCGATACTTTTGTGCCTGGCATTGGGACTGGCAAACGTTTTGTTTCGCCCCCGAGAGAAATAGTGCTCCAGCTTAGCTAGCGTGGAGTTTAATTCTTAAAGTATGGGCAAAACTGTGTTGCGGGATCCGTTCCGATCTGCCACAATCCCGCGTCTTATTATTCCACTGGAGTTTCACGCGTGAACAAACTAGCCGTCGCCCTTATCGGGATACTTGTAACCACAACCCTTCAGGCCCAACAACCAACGAATGGATTGGGTAATCTGTTCCAAGGAAAGCCATCGCTAAAACCCGTGTCGTCCCAGGAAAATAAAACATTTGGCCTGCCCAGCCTGTCGATGCCCAAGCTGTCGATGCCTAAGCTGCCTAAATTTAAAGGCTGGCAATCGTTTAAAAACACGTCACCTGCCGTTAAACCAGCGGCGTCAGATCCTCCACGCCCCAGTTGGTTTCACCAAATTGGAGAAGGAACCAAAACGTTTTTCAGTAAAAGTTCCGCTGCATTAAAGCCATGGGGCCGCCCGGTACCGAAAGCTATGCAACCCAAAATTGTTCCAGCGTTTATGCAACCCAGGAAACAGATCCAAGACAAAGTCTCGTCTGGAACGCGATTCAACCTTTTCTCACCTAAGGCGACCGGGAACCCGGTTAAAGCGACGATCAGCTCAGACGGCGGGGTGCTACCTCCAGTTAAGCCTGTCATAGAAAAATAGCCGGAACCAGATACCGCAGGCCTTTCCAGCGGTTAAAAATGGTTCGACGAAGTCAGCGTCGGGCTTGTCAGCTGCGTTATCAAAGTCAGGAGTGCATCCCTTTTGACTTGGCGTTAAGCCGATTCAACAATCGTAATCTTGCGGATGATTTCAGCTGGAACGCTGGATCCGGGTGAGCGTTTTTGGATTTCTTCGACGACATCAAACCCACTGGTGATTTCCCCAAAAATAGTATGGTTTTGGTTCAGGTGCTGGACTTTGTCATCTTGCGTGAGGAAAAACTGGCTACCGTTAGAGAACGTCCCTACACCTCGGTTAGCCATGGCGATAACCGGCTTGTCAAAATTAAGTTCTGGAAGCAGTTCATCCCCAATGTTATAGCCAGGTCCACCGGTACCAGTTCCCAGAGGGTCCCCTCCCTGGTAAATAAATCCGCTGTTCGTGGATCCAATCAAGGAAATCACCCGGTGAAAGGTTAAGCCGTCGTAATAACCATCACGCGCTAGGTTCACAAAACTGTTTACCGTTTGGGGCGTTTCGTTGTCGTAAAGTTCAACGTAGATTTCTCCATCATCTGTTTGGAATACGGCGGTGTATTGATTATCAAGATCAATATTGAATTCGGGTGCTGATGAATACACAGAGTTGCGCAGATCGGGCACTACGTTAGCCAGTTGGCGATCACCGGCAAAAGGTTGGAAATCTTGCGGAAGATCAGCATCAACAACTGAATCCAAGGTGTATTCCTGCTCTGCATAGGCTCCTTCCGGATCAGTGGCCCGCACCTGGATTGTTAAACTCCCTGATTGCTGCGGTGTCCAAGTGATTAATCCAGAATCTGAAATCTCTGGTGGGAGGTCCCCATTCCCCAGGGCGTTGCCGACGGCTTGAACCGTATAGCTAAGGGGCTCCCCTTCTTCATCCGAGGCCGAAATCGCAAATTCATAAGGCGTCAACGCGGTCACGATTTGGTCTGAAATCGGTTCGATCTCTGGGCGGCCGTTTACCGGTCTGATGTTGATATTAATCGAGTTGAAATGGCTGTAGGACTGTCCATAATCGACACTGATTCTGACCGATCGTTGAGTCGTGTCAGGATTACTGGAAAGGTTGTTGTAGGTCAATGTGTTGAGAAGTTGTTCGTATTCGGCTAGTGAGTGCCGGCCACTCAATCGCAAACGGCCACTGCTTGGGTGGTAATCTACATTGATATTCGAATTGGCGTCATCGACTGCCAGGAATTCCTCACCAGCGTTTTTTAGGTTGCCAATTTTGACAACTGCACCCGTGAGTTGCTGCAAAACACTGTTGCCGGAGGAAAGATTATTATTGAACAGTGATTTGGGTCCACTGTTTTCGATAAATGTCTTAGGTGTATTGCCTGTAATGTCTACCGACAACGAACCTGGCCCAGGCAGCAGTTTGTCGATCTTTAAATTATCAACAAAGGGTCCTCTGCCCTCCCCAGTTCCCGCTTCACGAAAAACCAAACGAGTCAAATCGGTTTCGGCTTCTGCAAAAAAACCAAAAGTTTCCCATTGGTCATCGCCGCTGAATTTCCCCATAAATTCACCATTCCATCGGACTCGCAGATCATTCTGGTCATCCGGGATTCCAGAAGCGGATTTGAGGTCAAAGGAAATGAAGTACTGAGTGTTAGCCTCGGTTTCAAGTTCTTGAAACACCCCATCAATTGTTTCCGGCGAACTGTCAATATTGAGGAAACGATCCCCTTGACTGCCGCCGTTGTCGCGTATGTTGATGTTTTTTGCCCTTCGATCAACGATCGAATTCCAACCAATTAAATCCTTGCTCTTGAAAAATC
>JAZABE010000097.1:0-5967 GCA_036137535.1 Planctomycetota bacterium
AGTCACACCTGGCTGAACGAGAAAAGCTGTTTTTTGCCAAGCCGAATCACCGTGCAAGACCTGACAAAAAAAGATTCCAACGCGGTCTATTCTTCAACCATTGAGCTTGTCCAAGACTTTAAAAACCCGAGTCGCAATTACGACAGCACCAGCCGGGTATTGGTGCATGCCCGTTTTGTTCAACCGTTCCTCGATTTGTCATTGATTTTCATTGGATTGCCCATTGTCCTTAGCCATCGTTCAGGCAATCTGTTTTTTTCGATTGGCTTGAATGTTCTCCTGGTCGTCATGTTTCTTCTCGCTCAACTCTGCTGTCATACCCTGGGAACGGAGGGGTTTGTGTCGCCAGCTTTGGCAGCCTGGCTTCCCCTGTTCATCTTTATACCGTTCGCTTATGCCGGAATCAGCAAAATCAACGGCTAGTACAATCCAATGAGATCCCCAATGGTACTTCAGGAATTTGAAGTTCAGCCCAAACACTCCACACCCGCTGTGGCTTTGCCCGGCTTGGGCACTGACACTGCTTGCTCCAACAATGAACGCAACTTTTAGGTGACTCAATGGACCGCGAGAATTTTGAACCCCTGGCTGCTCATCAGTCTTTCCCCGAATCCGAGATGATTCAGCGCAGCAGGCAGTTTTACCAAGCTCTTCAACGTCGCCGTAGCGTGCGAGATTTCTCTGACCGCAAGATCCCTCTTGAGGTCATTCAAAACTGCATCCGCGCAGCCGGAACAGCGCCCAACGGGGCTAACCTGCAGCCGTGGCATTTTGCGGTTGTCTCAACCTCAAAAATCAAACGGGAAATCCGCAAGCTGGCCGAAGAAGAAGAAAAAGAATTTTACGAAAACAGGGCCCCTCAGCAATGGCTAGAGGCATTGAAGCCCCTAGGGACCGATCCAAACAAACCGTTTTTGGAACAAGCCCCTCATCTGGTTATCGTGTTCGGGAAAAGTTATTCCGTCAGTCCTAGCGGACAAAAAACCAAAAACTACTACGTGAACGAATCGGTTGGCATTGCTACTGGAATCCTGATCCAGGCCTTTCACGACGCCGGACTGGCAACACTGACTCACACGCCCAGCCCAATGGCCTTTCTCAATCCGATTTTAAATCGTCCAGACAACGAAAGACCCTTTCTCATTTTGGTAGTCGGCTATCCGGCCAAAAACGCACAAGTTCCAAAAATCAAGAAAAAAACTCTTGACGAAATCTCGACGTACCACTGAACCACTCGTTTAACCCCGGTATTGCGCGAAAACTAACCCCGGCGGCCAACCTTGCGGGTTAGCCGAACTTACCGACTGGTTGTTTTCCAAACCAGCAGGGCAGAATAAAATGAACCCGTAGCGATTCTGGAAATTGCCGCACCTCGGCTGAAACACTTATGTCATTCCCCAATTCCAATTTACTCCTGTTTGCGTTGTTGACCATCGCACTGATGGGTGACAGGACCCCGGCACAAGTCAAGGTATTGCCGCAACCAAAACTCAAGATTCCAAGCCCCTCCCTTCAAGAAACAATAGCCAATCCTACCGTTGCGAGACCTAACACTACGCAGGAACAAATCCTGAAACAAAAAGGGGTGGATTCGACTTTTGAGGGAATCAAAAAATACCTTGATGACATCCACATCAGCGAAGAGCAGAAAAAGCAAGCAGCGGAACTCATCGCCTTGCTTGGATCTGAAAACTACCAGGTTCGGTTAGAAGCCACCAAAAAGCTTTCCCATTTTCCCGGACTGCCAATCGAAGAATTTGAAAATGCTAAAACAAACTCGGACATGGAGACCGTTTATCGAATTGAAATGATTGCTCGTTTTCTCAACGTCAGTTTTGGAAAAACGCTGGGTGCGGCGTACCAAGTGATCACCGACAAACAAATCACTGGATTGATGTCGGAAATCATCCGCTCAATCCCTTTTACCGAAAAAGATGAAAACCTGAGGAATTACCTGCTTGAAGCAATGGTGGCCACGGCAATACCGGCGGACAATGACCTACTCAGGCAGTTACTTGTTGAAGGGAATGTCCAAGTTCAAGCAGCTGCAGTCGAGGGACTCTATCGGTCCCAAAAATCCAAAGTCACTGACCTGTTAAAAAGCACTTGTGCCCAACCGACAATCGATGGCGTGGTACGATTCAAAGCGGCCGAATCTCTCGCAGACCTCGGCAATCCTGCCTGCCTACAACCACTGATTGAACTTCTCGAATCAACCAATGTGAATGTCAGGACCTGGGCAGGTAATACACTCCAGATCGCCACAGGTGTGGATCATGGCTACACGGGTTATGCCAAAGAAGAAATTCGAAAGACAAGTGTCTCAAAATGGAAAAACTGGCTAAAAACTAATCACTCGACATCTAAGCTTCGCTTCCCCTTAAAACAATTCATCGAATTCGATAGCTTTCTCGGGGGCAACACGTTGCTGGCCTGTGGTTACAAAAACAAAGTCGTTGAACTCAATCCGGATGGCAACGAGGTCTGGGTTCTCGATGCGCAAGGTGCCTGGTCCGCGGAAAAATTAAAAAACGGCAATGTACTGGTAGCCTGCTATAACCAGAACAAGGTCGTCGAATACAACATGAAAAAATCCGAAGTCTGGTCTTATCCATGCAAATCCCCTCTGAATGCGAGACCCCTGAAGAATGGGAATGTATTGATCTCGGAATATTCCGGGAGAAGGGTCACCGAGGTGAACCGGAAAAAAGAAATTGTTTGGAGCTATTCGGCAGATGCTTCCGTAACCGATGCTGTGCGACTCCCTTCCGGAAATACGCTGGTTGCCGCCCAAACAAAAATCGTCGAAGTCGATATGAAAGGCAAGATCAACTGGGAATATCCAACCCAACAACCGTACGGAATTCAGGCGCTCAAAAACGGTAACATCCTGGTTGCCAAGTTCACTCCAGGGCAGGTTTTAGAAGTGAATCGGAAAAAAGAAATCGTCTGGCAATACGATTGCAAGAACCCAACCGACGCCATGATGCTCGGAAATGGCAACATTCTGATCACTGAGAACACGAGATTTGTTGAAGTCAACCGCGAAAAAAAAATCCTTTGGTCACGCACAGGGGCCAGTTGTGGTGCAGCACGACGTTAAAAAGCTTCAGTCGAGCAGACCGAGAGTCACGCCCCGTGTGGTTTTCGTTTAAGTTTTTGATTTTCCAAGACCCCTGTGACGACTTTTCCATGCACATCGGTCAAACGGTAATCTCGGCCACCAAAACGATAGGTCAGTTGTTTGTGATCAACCCCTAATTGGTAAAGGAGCGTCGCGTGCAAGTCATGCAGGTGCACCTTTCCGTGTTCGGCATAGTACCCAAACTCGTCGGTTGCACCATAGTGTGTCCCGGGCTTGAATCCACCGCCAGCGAGAAAAACCGTGTAACCAAACGGGTTGTGATCACGACCGGTTCCCTGGGATGACGGCGTTCTGCCAAATTCCCCTCCCCACAGCACAATGGTTTCATCGAGCAATCCCCGAGATTTCAAATCTGAGATCAACGCCGCGATCGGTTGATCCACCGCGCGGCAATTATTGGTCAGCCCCGCCTTGAGCCCGCTGTGCTGGTCCCACCGGTCCGCTTTAACCCGTGGGGAAAACACTTCAACAAATCGAACCCCCTGCTCCACCAAACGCCTTGCAAGAAGACAGCGGGAGCCAAAAACCTCAGTCACTGGATTATTCAACCCATAACTTGCTTGAGTTTGTTTCGTTTCATCGGAAAATTCCATCAAACCAGGAACCGCAGCCTGCATTCTCGCCGCAGTTTCGTAATTGCGAATGACCGACTCCAGGTGCTGCTGAGCACTCTCACCTTGCTGTTCTCGGTGAATCGCGACGATCGCATTGAGCTTGGCACGGGCCATCGCGTCGGAGGGGTCAAGCGACTCGAGGAACTCAACGGAAACCTTTCCCCGGAGAAACTTGACGCCCGAGTGCACAGCTGGCAAGAAACCGCTTGACCAAGTCGCTGATCCACCGGCCGGGGCCTGCCCACAATCCAACACAACGAACGCCGGAAGATTTTCATTTTCGGATCCCAAACCATAGCTCATCCAAGACCCGATACTGGGACGTCCCGCAATGGCGTCACCCGTATGGCTGAGGTAGCAGGCTGCCGAGTGATTCGACGTCCCATGGTGCATACTGTGGATAAACGTCAGTTCGTCCACCACACCGGCAATATTTGGGAAAAGCTCACTAATCCAACTACCCGATTCACCCTGTCGCTTGAACCGAAAAGGGCTGGGCATGACCTTGTTCGAGCTATTAAATACCGTGGCCGGCGTTTCAAAGGGAAGCGGCTTTCCCGCCCACTTTTCCAGAGCCGGTTTGTGGTCGAACAAATCCACCTGGCTCGGTCCACCTTCCATGTACAGATAAATAATGGATTTTGCCCTTGGCAAAAGATTCAAAGCTGACCGCCCCGTGCGAGGATTACCTCGCGTGGAGTCAGACAACAGCCCCCCCAGCGCCACCGCACCAAAGCCACCCATCGTGTTTTTCAGGAAGTTCCTTCGCGACATCAATCCACCATCACCCTAATTCCCTTTGAGAAAGCCGTTGGTTCGCATCCAGCCTTCGGTGATTTTCGGCCAGTGACAAACCGCGTTGCCCGACGGTCTTAAACCGTAGCCATGTCCACCGTTTGGAAAAATGTGCAGTTCCGCAGAAACCTGGGATTTCTTTAGATGAGTGTAATACGCGACACTGCCGAGAGAACTGACACCATCATCCCCGGTGTGTATCAGGATGGCAGGCGGCGTCTTGGAATCGACGACCAGTTCGTCCGTCAGTTCAACGGTATTCGCTTTGTTGAGGTATGCCGGATAAACAAGAATCGAAAAGTTGGGCCGACAACTCTCTAAATCCATCTTGTCAATTTTTTGGTAACGACTTTGTGCGTAAGCCGTACTTGCCATCGCCGCCAAGTGCCCCCCGGCACTAAATCCAAGCACACCAACTCGCTCAGGATCAATCCCAAGCTTCCCTGCTCGAGCCCGAACGACCCGGATCGCTCGCTGCAAATCCATCAGTGGCAATTCATGCTTAGGTCTGGTTTTCGATCGAGGGACACGATAGTGCAGAACGAGACCCGTTACACCAATTTTGGTCAGCCATTTGGCCACCTCTGTTCCTTCGAGGTCATAGGCCAGAATGTTGTATCCGCCTCCCGGACAGATGATCACGGCTGCACCGGTATCCTTTTTCTTATCGGGAGCATAAACGGATAAGATTGGCCTGGTCACCCGGGTCACCCGTTCACCAATTCGTTGATCAATCGCGGAAACGATCTCCGGTTTTTCATTTTGACCCAACCCGGGTATTTTGCTGCCCCAAAGTTCAATCTTTTGGGGTTGATCATTTTCTCGGTCCGGGGTTGCCGGGGACCAACAATCCTGCAAAGCACCCAGACAAACCGTAGGCAAACAAAGAATGCTCACGGAACAACCCAGCAGGAACCAACGGATAAAAAGTGCTTGCATAGTTTCGATCGCTTCGTTGAAAGCCTACAATAAATTCATGAATGAATGGACTCGTAAAAAGTTCGCTTTTCATTTTAGTTTCAATATCGATCCCAAGGCCACACCTGTGTACAAAATACTTTTCCTAAATGTCTTTGTCCTGTTTATTTTCACAGCAAGGGATTTACCCGCTCAAACATTGGACATTCTTTGGCAAATCGAGGAAAAGCTAGATTCCCCTGAAAGTGCCTATGTCGATCCCAAATCTGGGTACCTTTTTCTTTCTCAAATTGTCGGAAGTGGAGGGGAAAAGGATGGTCAAGGCTGGATCAGCAAATTGACGACCGATGGCAAATGGGTCAAAGAAAAATGGGTGACAGGTTTAAATGCACCCAAGGGCATCCGCAGCCATGGGGATCTCTTGTGGGTCAGTGACATCGATCGGATCATCGGAATCAGGATCAGTACTGGAAAAATCATTCATCGGATCACGGT